>CAADGS010000069.1 GCA_900696615.1 uncultured beta proteobacterium | reverse complement strand
TTTTTATATAGAAAATCCATCGATCAGTTGCTGTACGTGTTTGCAGTGGCTGCCGTGCCAATAGATCTGATTGCACACTGTACATATCAGGAAGCGGTGATAATGTTGTTTAGTCAAGGGTTCCAACCGGTGTGCAATTTTTTGTTTTTCGATTTCGATCAACGAACCATTGCAATGCGAGCAACGCGTTAACGGTTTTAACAAAGGATATAAATCAAATCGATTCAGCACCTCTTTAACCTGAATTTTAGGTAGGCATGCGCGAACAAAATATCCGTATACGATAATTCTACGCTGCAATAAGGTACGGTCGCGGGTAAGTACTGTACGGCGTTGCACATCAGCAATTTTTGCCACAGTGTCATCGTTATAATCATTACGATAAAGGCAATCCAATCCAAGCAATCTCAAGTAGCGCGCTAATTTCCCGAGATTTGCATCGATTACAAATAGCGGTGGCCGTAGCGATGGTGGGCGGAGAGCAAATGTTGGCGTTATGATAGGGACAAAAGGTGCAGGATACACTTGAACATAGTCACCATGTCGTATGATATAGTTAAAACCGACTGCATGGTTGTTGACCAGAATTTGCTCAATTTCTGTGTGCGGCACATTGAAGGATTCGATTATGTCTTTTACGGAAGCTCTGCGATTAAGATGATGAACGATTACCGCATTGCGCAATGCAGGTTCAACAAAATCATTCAGTGATTGGTAGAAACGAAGCTCAATCTGTGTCATTGGCGGTACTAATTGTTGGCGAAGGTTAATCTAATTTGATCAAGATCAATATTTCACCTATGTGTTCCCTGTAATCTGCCATCGTTGTAACAAGAACGATTAATTATCAACTATTAAAAAAGAAGGTTTCATATGAAGATTACTTATTTTTTTGCAATGGCGGCAGTTTTGATTTTAGTTGCATGTGGAGGCAGACCTTCTGCGCCGGAATCACCGGATCCTGATGCGTATGGCAAAACCATCCAACCGTTGCATCAGATTCCAGCAGGTGATCAAGAAGGTGGTGGCAAGGCTAGATCCACGGAAGAAAAATCGAACTATTAGAATTTCTGACGTCTTGTGTGTTCTACAGCTTGATTAACAATTTTGGCTATAGAACACACTATTTTCTTATATTTCAGCTCATGCGAGTATAAAGTTGTTATTGCACTGTCCACGAAAGATTATAAGATTCTGGGAAAGGTCCTGAACGGTAGTCGATGTTGCCTTGTGCAGCAATATCTGTTTTCAATAGTACCTGCCGTACCATTTCAGGAATCATTACCATACCGACATAGCGCCCCAAGCACTCGTGGTTGCCAAAACCAAAATGAAAATAGTTATACCAGTTTCGTTGCGGCATAAATTTTTCCGGTGATTCAAAAGCGCGTTCATCAAACATAGCGGAAAGGGTGACAGGCAACACATAAGTCCCCGCTTGCAAAATCGTTTCATGGTCCGTACCCTTTGCTGCGGTGTAATCACTTGCCGTAGTGCGGAATAAATAAGGTGTTATCGGAACAAAGCGTAAAGCCTCCCAGACAATACCGTCGAATTCAGTTGTATCTTCTTTCTGTGCGGCCTCCTTCGCTGTGGCTAGCCACTCTGGATGCTGAAATAAGTATTGCAAAATTTGAGCTACTGCTTGCGAAGTCGTTTCAATTGCTCCGATTAAGAGTCCGCCCGCGTTAGTGCCTAAGCGTTTAATATCAAAATCCAGTTCTTTGGCAAAACTGGTACGCAACATTCTTGTCACAATATCGTCCCTCAGTTTGATAATCGTTGAGAATGTCAATTTTTCGGCTAGTACTGCCAAATAGCGCTTTCCGATAAGCATCGTGATATAACTTCCCAGTTTTTTCGATGTTTCGTTGTGACGATCTATCACTTGTTGGGACAATTCCGGAGACAGTAAATCAAAAGGGTGATTGTGAAAAGTATCGTATTGATTCCAGTACGACCATTCAATCAAATCAGCAGTTTTTGCACCCGTTAATCCGAAGTATTTTTGCACCAGCGTGGCGGGAACCGTGCGGCAGAAATCATTGACGATTTCAATCTGGCCACTGCCACGGCTGAGAATACCTCTGGCAATATCCGCTACCATGTTACGTACTTTGGGCAAGTCATCTCGATTGAGCATAAACTGCATCAACGACTTTTCGCGTGTATGTAATGCATCGTCATCATGCATCATCAGGTAATTTGCCATTTTTGGAACATAAGGTTTGACGGTGAAGACTTTATACATCAGTAATATTTCTCTCACATCGTCAAAGCGCGTCACCAGTGTACATTTTGGCGTTACCAAAATAGGCCGTTTTTCACGCAATTCTTTAAAAAAGGGCAAAGGTTCCGTGTCAATCCAGCGGCGCACCAGTGCAAATTTATCGGCATCCGCGGTGGCATCATACTGTTCAAGATAGCTTGTATTCATGGCATTACTCCCTTTATTGTGAATGTAAACTGTTCATCAAATTACAGTGTCTTGAGGTATTCCAACAAATCCAACCGCTCTTCTTTGTTCAGGGGCTTTAAGATTCTACCGTCCAATTGTGCTGTCTTTCCCGATGCATATTCATGACCCGCATTACTATTTCCTTTCAGATCCGTATTAAAGGTAAAGCCCTCATATCCGCTGCTTTTCAAACCTACTTTAGCCGGATCAAACTCACGTGATCCTACTTCGAATTGATCGGGGCGATATTCTCCATCATCCGGGTCGCCTTCACGTTTCTTGGGTAATAGCAAGTCATAGAGCGTCGGCACCGAACCATTGTGCAAATACGGCGCGGTTGCCCAGATGCCATTTAAAGCTCTTGCTTTGTAGGCACTTAAAGAAGCGAATGGATTTGCAGTGGTATCCGGGTCATAGTTGCCTTGTTTGATTGAAGGATAAATCTTGTTTTGAATAAACGCCGTGGCGATATCTACAATCCAGTCAATCCAACGCTCAATAAACCATTTGTCCGGATCGGGTGTAGCCACGACATTTAACGTTGCTTTTGTGAGCAACGCAGCTACTGGTGCTTCCTGATCAAGCAGAATGTCTCCCACGCCAACACTTACGTATTGGTTGCGCAGAATGCCAGAGAATCCTTTATAGCTTGTGCTGTTATCGGCCATAACCGGATCAGTGCCGACATCGCTGACTCTTGACATATGCGCGACGATGCGTCGATCCGGATCGGTACGGTTGATATTGGCGTGACAGCTGGCGCAATATTCGTTGAATAATGCTTTGCCTCTGATCGCGCGATCATTGTCGATTTTTCCTAGAATATCTTCCGGCCATTCGGGTGATTGCAATTTCTGCAAATGGGATTCAATTCTGCTTAAATTATGAACATTGATAGAGGAATCAAATCTGACTTTTTTACTTGCAGATGCTTGTCCACCGATAATGGTGGATATGCTAAAGCCTTTTTCTTCTTTCCAATCGAGCGTGCCAAACACGCCGATCACTTCACCTACGTTCCGTCCCAATGATTCTAAACCTGCGTTAGCAACCAAACCGTTCCATTGCACATAATCATGTTGCACGATATCCCATAAAAAAGGGTAACTGACAGGAGCATTAGGCTTATTGAATAGCTTGTTGCGTAACCGGCCTAATTGCCACCCATCAAGCGTTTGGGTAAGACGGCTGACCACACTGTCCCGTTGATCGCCAGTCATGATTTGATCAACATTTTGCATAATCTTTTTGTAATCTGCTTCGGACATACCTTCTTCGCTCATTATCTTGCCGTCACGTAACAGCTCCCTTAATACCCGCTCATTTACAAGATGTTCGAGTACGCGGTTATAAATACGCCCAAATGCATCCAATCTGGCATAGCCATAAGCTACATCGCTGCGATTGATGTCGATATAACCAATCAGACGCTGTGTATAACGCTTAAGATCTTCAAGCACTTCCGATTCCGATTTGTAATTACCGCGAGCAAGTACATTCTTTACAAACCGGTTCCGTGCGTCTTCATTTCTTTGCGTATATTTCAGAGCCTTAGCGATATCTTTCATGATGCTTTCCATATCCGCATTTGCCGGGCCGCCATCAATGCGGATACCTACTCCGTTATAATTTACTTGTGCAGTATGGCAAGCTGCGCAGGTCAGACCTATATATTCTTTTCCCATATAGTTATCTTTAACCCATCCGACAGGTAGTGCATCCGGATTAGCAGTACTGGCTTTTTGGGGTAAGTAACGATAAAAATTCATATTATCATCTGAACGAAAAAGCTCAGATTTCTTGGATTGTTCCAGTACCATGAAAAAATCATATGGCATTAAATTGGAACCTTGTGTCGTGTTATAAAACCATAAGCTATCGGCAATTTCCCAACCTTGGTCAAGATATTTGATCGTTGTGTAGCTGTCGCCAAATTGATCCTGCTTGACCGTCGTTGCACCGCGGTCTGGATCGGTCTCAGGAATTAACTTGCAGGCCGATAACATGGCCATAAAAAACAGTGCTGGAATAAAAAACATAGTCCGAGTTTTTGAAGCTACAAAATAGTGTTTCACGATCATTCCCCTCCCCATTTGAAATTGTTTAATCAGTATGGTCAATCAACGCACGTCATCCGCTAAACTTTTTAAGCTGATATTGTTACAGTTTATGGAACAATAGAATCGATTTTTACAAAAATCCGGCTTCATTATCTCCGTAATGCTTGAGGTTTTCTTGAAAAATCTCGATTACAATGAGATATTAAATAAAAACAGTAAGTTAAATAATGATTGTGCTAACAAACCGATCAATACGCTTACATTAAGGTAACTCCTCACAAGCTAGTTTTTATCCTCAAGTAAAAATCGTATCACGATTAATCGTTGTAATGGGGTTTTTAGGCTTGCAGAAAATGTGTAGCCGGATTGTTTAAAATGATTCTAAACGTTATGGATACCGAGTCAGTCATTACGTTGATGTTCGGCGAGATAAGGAATTATTATAGTAAATTGATATGCTTTTTCTTGATAAATTTCGACAATTGGTTTAACAGGTCTTCTTCTTTAAAAGGCTTTCCGAGAAAAATGTTTACACCTAAGCTTTTGGCGATTTGTTGATGTTTATCCGCAGTTCGTGACGAAATGATGATAATCGGAATATTTGCCACTCTGGGTGTAGCACGGACATTCTTGATCAATTCAAAGCCATTCATTTTTGGCATTTCCAGATCGATCAGCAAGACATCCGGCGTAGTGTCCTGCAATATTTCCAGCGCTTCCACACCATTCTTAGCAATCAAAACATCGCAACCTTCACGTTCCAGCAGACGGCATGTGACTTTTCGTACTGTCAAGGAATCATCCACTACCAGGATAGACGGAGGTTTGGGTGACTTTTTTTGCGCCGATGCTGCTAATTTAGATAGCGGTGTACTGAGAATTCTTTGTGCATCGTCGCGCTGCAACAATTTAACTGGATTCAGAATGAGAATAATTTCGCCATTACCGCTAATCGTCACACCTTCGACGCCTGGTGCATGAGCCAATTGCGAGCCGGTATTTTTGATTACGACCTCAGTTTGGCTAATCAATTCGTCTACATGTATTGCGAGATATTGCGTACTGCTATGCAAAAATAGTACCTGATTATGCTTAGCGATTGTTGGAGTATATTCGGTATCGCCAAGTAGATGGGACAGATGTGCAAATGGATATGATTTGCCATTCAAAGCAATGCAATGGTCTTGGTAAATTTTTCTTATCGCATCGGGATCGAAATCGCGCTGACATTCCACAATGAAAGCAGGGATGGCGAAGGCTTGTTTTGCGGTACGTACAATCAGTGTTTGTGCTACCGATAGCATCAAAGGAAGATAAATGGTAAATGTTGTTCCCTGATTGAGAATTGAACTGACACCGATGCGGCCACCGAGCGTTGTTATTTCATTTTTGACGATATCCAGACCAATCCCCCGTCCGGCAATATCCGTAACGGAATCGGTTGTTGATAGCCCGGGTGTGAAAATCAAAGACATGATTTTATCGTCATTGAACACGTCATTTTTTTGCGCCAGACCAAGCCGCACGGCTTCTTTGCGGATTTTTTGCAAGTTGAGTCCGATGCCGTCGTCGTTAACCGTAATAATCACTTCGTTACGCTCTTGCCGCAAATCAATTGTAATTTGCCCTGCCTCCGGTTTGCCAGCCTGCAGTCGTTGCAGCGGTTCTTCAATACCATGCGCAATGGCGTTACGAAGCAAATGCTCCAACGGCGGATTGATGGTTTCCAATACATTGCGATCAATTTCAACATCAGCGCCGTTAATTTGCAGGTTGGCTTTTTTATTCATTTCTTCAGCAACTTGCCTGGCAATGCGGTAATAACGCTCGGCAAAATTGCTGAAAGGTACAGTACGGATCTGCAATAAGGATTGCTGCAACTGGCGATTGATGACAGATTGTTGCGCAACGGCTTCCTCGGCAGCGGAGTGTGTCGTGCGTAGGCTTTTTTGCACCGAAACGATGTCGTCAACACTTTCCGCCATCAGTCGTGTCAATTCTTGGAAACGCGTGAAACGGTCGAGTTCGAGCGGATCAAATGTGTGCTCGCTGTCATGTCGTTGTGCAAGATGCGACTGCATCTGAGTTTCTGCCTGGATTTCCACTTCGCGCAATTGATCGTGCAAACGGTGCGTACTTTCAGCAAGATCTTGCAGAGATTGCTTGAAATTATGTAGCTGGGTTTCAATTTTCGAACGTAATATGCTCGCTTCGCCAGAATCATTAACCAGACGATCAATCAGCGCAGAGTTAATCCGAAGGATTGATTTTGAAGATAACGATTCGGTTTTTTCAGTTGCCGGTGTAGTGTCCGCAATTTCTTCATGAGTGATGCCCTGATAAGAAGTTGTTGCCGGTAATAATGCATTGTTTTGCAAATACTCGATCATTCCGCTAATCGCATCGAATTCCCGCTCTAGTTGATCAATTGCAGAATCGGCAATCGTGCGGTCATGAAAAGCGGATTCGACACGGCTTTCCATACGGTGGATTGATTCACCCAAACGGATGGCGCCTGCCATGCGTGCGCTGCCTTTCAGTGTGTGCAGCAACCGCAAAAGTGCATGATGGATATCCTCATCGTGCGGCAAAATGCGCCATGCGCGTAATTTGCTGCCGATTTGAGGAACGATGGGGTGCGCTTCTTCAAGAAAAGCAGGTAATAGTTCCGGATTGATTTCATGATTCGCATGATTATCGGATTGTTGCGGGATTAAGGATTCGACGGTGGTTTTTATTGCCGGTGATTGTGCCGGCGTTGTCACAGGGATATGCTCGCTCTCCGATAAGCCTTCAGGCGCTGGTGTGGTCGTTATGCTTTCTTTTGCTTGAATGAATGATATGACAGAGTCTTTCTCATTTATCAAAGCGTTGGCCGAATCGAACAATTCATCAGCATAAACAGCGGTCTCGCCGTGCTCACGCAAGTTTTTGCACCATTGTTTATAAGCCATATAAGTGCGTGAGATTAAATCGACTAATCGGTTGGAAGCGGGTCTTTGTTCGCTATGCCACAGATCAATAACTTGTTCTAATTTTTCAGCCACTTCGCTCATGGTATCCAGTTTTACCATGCGGCCGCTACCTTTCAAGGTATGGAAAGCGCGTCGTAGTTTGATTAACGCTTCTGTATTAGCGGGATTGCTGTGGTAATGTTGTAACTCACTCGTAATATCCGCGAGCACTTCATCCGCTTCTTGCAGAAAAATAGCGAGTAATTCCGGGTCGCTCGCTGCGCTTTCCATTGCGCTGATCTGGTTGACCGACTTAACGGCATTAGTCGGTGCCATCGCAGTAGCTGGTTTTCGAAGAGGAGCGCTTCCCGGAACTGAAGCGATTTGGAATAATGTAATCGCTTCTTCGATAATTTGGTAGCTGTCAGGCTGGCCGCTCTTAAAAGCTTCAATGAAAAAAGCGAGACTGCTTAAACCGTCGACCAGCAGGATTTGCTCGGATTCTACGATATCGAAATCAGGCTCGAGCAATTTCTTTACCAGATCCCAGCACAGATTCAATAATGTATCCGCGCGTTCTAGTTCAAGCATTACCAATGCGCCGGACACCTGTTTGAATAAGCCTGACAGTGCTGATAACTCGGAACATTTGCTGCGTTCAAAAAAGAACTTATCCAGGATGTTTTCGATCTGCTT
>CAADGS010000068.1 GCA_900696615.1 uncultured beta proteobacterium | reverse complement strand
GATCTGCGCGTCGCTGTGAATATTTCCATACGGCAACTTGCAGGCATGCAGTTGCAAAAATTGATTCCAGATTTATTGCAGCAATATTCTTTGCCGGCACATCTACTCGAATTAGAAGTGACAGAATCCTGTCTCCAAGACGATTTAACCTATATTCACTGCTTAGAACAACTGGAGAATCTGGGTATATTGATTTCCATAGACGATTTTGGCACAGGCTACTCATGTTTAAGCTCATTAAAGAATCTACCGATTCACCGATTAAAAATCGATCAAAGTTTCATCAAAGGCATTCCCCATGACAATAATGATTGTGCGATTGCTTCGGCTATCGTGGTATTAGCGCAAAAGTTAAACATGCAAGTAATTGCGGAAGGCATCGAGACGCTCGAGCAGATTAACTTTCTAACTCAACTTATGTGTGATGAGCTACAAGGTTTTTTGCTCAGTAAGCCAGTCGATCCCGAAAGCATCCCCAATCTGATCAATCAATTGCCCTCTCAATTAACTTCCTGAAATATAAGACTCATCTCAAGTTAGGTATATTTCATAAACATTGAAGGATTAAATTAATGCCACTCAATCAGTTTGATCATTTTGATAATTCGAAAGAAATGATGTATCTAGCCGTAGAAGCCTCGCCAAGCGGTATGGTCATGACGGATAGTGAAGGAAAAATTGTTATTGTGAATTCCATGACGGAGAAACTTTTTGGCTATTCGCGGCAAGAACTTATCGGCAATTCGCTCGAAATACTCATTCCCGAAAGGTTCCGCCACCGGCATCCGGATTATCGGCAAAGTTATATCAACGAATCAAAATCTCGCCCAATGGGTCATGGAAGAGATCTTTATGGCTTACACAAAAGCGGGAAAGAGTTTCCAGTGGAAGTTGGTTTGAATCCAATCGAAACCAAACATGGCACCTTTGTTTTAGCGGCCATAGTCGATATCACCGACCGCAAATACGCCGAGGAAATGATACGGCTTGCAGTGGAAGCTTCACCCAATGGCATGATCATGACCAATTGTGAAGGAACCATTATGATGGTAAATACTGCGACCGAAACATTGTTTGGTTATCAACGCGAAGAATTGATCGGGCAGCCGGTCGAAATACTGATACCGGAATCCCACCGGGTACATCACCCAACATTAAGAAACAATTATCTAAAAGAACCCAGTACACGTGCCATGGGGCATGGAAGAGATCTTTATGGACTGCATAAAAGCGGAAAAGAATTTCCGGTTGAAGTTGGTCTGAATCCGACGCCAACCCCACGAGGCTTTATGGTGCTGGCTTCCGTGATTGATATCACACAACGCAAGCATCAGGAAGCACAACTCAAAGCGGCGTTGAAAGAAAAAGATTTGTTATTGTCGGAAATACATCACCGGGTTAAAAATAATCTGCAAATTATCGATAGCTTGCTAGGCATGCAATCCGACCAACTTTTAAATGATGCAGCCACATCGGTATTAAAGGAGAGCCAAAGCAGAGTAAGATCGATGGCCATTATCCATCAGATCCTGTACGAATCTTCGGATTTCTCGCATGTCGACTTTTCCAGCGTTATCCATAGCCTGGTCAGCAATCTCTCAGTCTCCTATGCTTCAGATTCTTCGCGAATACAAATCAATACCGATACAGATCATATCCATATTTCAATTGACACCAGTATCCCTCTGGGATTAATTCTGAATGAATTATGTATTAATGCAATGAAATATGCATTTATTGGAAAATCCTCCGGCAAAATCGATATCAGCCTGAAATATCAAGGTGTGGATAAATTTCAAATGCTCATTACGGATAACGGCGTAGGCATTCCGGAAGAACTTGATATTGAGAATACATCATCGCTGGGTTTGCAGCTTGTACAACTATTAAGTGAACAAATTTCGGCAGAACTGATTATTCACCGTAAAAACCCCACAAGTTTTTCTTTCACGATCCCGCTTGCTGTTGAGACTCACAGTGAAACTACAGAAAAATTGCCAGGCAGCTAGAAGATATCTTCATAGGGGAATCCGCCGAGGATTGTTTTGATGAAAAATCTGTATATTCCCTGATTATTATTAACATATCCACTCAGCTAATCGGTCATCAATCAAAATCTGCCTTCAATACCACGCGATAGCGTGCTTTACCCGCTCTCAAGTGCTCCAGCGCTTCGTTGACTCGGCTCATTGGAAAGTGTTCGACTTGAGGCGCAATGTGATGCCGGGCGGCAAATTCCAGCATGCTCGCCAATGCGACCGGACTGCCGGTCGGTGAACCTGAAACACTCTTTTGTCCGAAAATCAGATCAATCGCAGGAATCGGCATCGGTTCCACTACCGCACCCACGACATGCAAGCGGCCATTCGGTTTCAAAGTTTTCAACAAGCCCGCCCAATCCATCGGCAAATTAACTGTCACAATCAGCATATCCAGTGAATTGGCCATTTTGAGCAATGCTGCGTTATCACGGCTGGATACCACGTGATGTGCGCCAAAACTTCTGGCTTCCTCGGCTTTTGATTCGCTGGAAGTAAACGCAATGACTTCGCAACCCCATGCGTTGGCGAATTTAAGTCCCATATGCCCGAGTCCGCCAATCCCGGCAATACCGACCCGTTGGGTCGGTTTGATATCGAATGTCAGGAGTGGAGAAAACACCGTAATTCCGCCGCACAATAAGGGGCCAGCACTGGCCATATCCAAGTCATCGGGCAATGGAATAGCCCATACCCAATGCGCTCTGACCCGCTCGGCAAAACCTCCGCAATGTCCCACGATGGTAGGCTGTGCGCTCAAGCATAAGTTATGGTCACCGCCTAGACATTGGTGGCAATGCATGCAGCTGCCAGCATTCCAGCCCACGCCCACCTTTTGTCCGATTTTCAGACCCTTGACGTGCTCGCCTGCAGAAACGACACGGCCAACGACTTCATGCCCCGGCACAACCGGATAGCGCGTCATCCCCCAATCATCGTTAATGATCGACAAATCGGAATGGCATAAGCCACAATATTCGACCGCAATTTCAACTTCCTCAGCCGCCAAGGGAGGCGCATCGTAAACGTAGCGCTGCAATTGCTGTGTGGGACCATAACTTGCCCAAGCTTGAATTTCTGCCATGATTATTCTCCGTGAAACCAGTTACTCGTAAGATTATATATAACCCGGCGGTATAAAGCACTCCACGGCTAACTAGTGTTTAGAGAAGCACGCTAGGGCTATAAGTCAATCAGTCAGACTCAAAATACCGATCAATTGTACAGAGAAACTGATGTATATTTAAAGGCTTAGTCAAATAATCGGCAAAACCGGCCGCTCTGCCTTCGGCGATATTATGCGGCATGGCCCGAGATGTCAGAGCTATCACCGGAATATTTGCCAGTTCGGGTTGTTGTTTGAGTATTTGAAGAATATCGAAACCGCTCATTCCCGGTAAATTGATATCCAGCAATATCAAATCAGGCCGATGCGCTTTAATGAGATCAATTCCAGTTTCCGGAGTGGCTGCCGGCAGTAGTTTGATATGCTGACGGTTGGCCATAATCTTCACGACCAGCTCGAGATTGGCCGGATTGTCTTCAATATAGACAATCGTCCCATGGGTGATGTTTGTTTTACTATCCCGTTCAGACTCGTTAACATGATTAACAACCGGCCCGCTATCGCTCTCACTAAATTGGCGTGACGGCAGTTCAAACCAAAAAGTACTTCCTATGCCTAACTCGCTTTGTACGCCGATTTTACCTCCCATCAATTCAACGATCCGGCGAGTGAGCGACAATCCAATCCCGGTGCCTTCAATTTCCGTTCTTGCCGCATCAAGCCGATTAAAAGGTTGAAAAAGCTCAGCCAGTTTGTTGGCGGCAATACCGATACCGGTATCGGTCACATATACTCTCAAATAACCCGGCTTTTCAGATTGCTTGGCATCGACGTGAACCTTGCCGTTTTTGCGATTATATTTGATTGCATTGGAAATCAAGTTAAGCATTACTTGCTTGAGTCGGATTCGATCCGTATACAGGACTTTATCGGACAATCCGGTATAGGTAATGGAGATGCCTTGTTTAATAGCCAGATTTTTTACTAGACTGATGCATTCTTCGATGAGCGTATAGGCCTCAACCGGCTCCAGTTTCAAATTAATCCGCCCGGCTTCGATTTTTGCCAAATCCAAAACCTCGTCAATAAGTGCAAGTAAATGAATACCCGCATTTTTAATTTCCTTGACATATTTGAGATGCTTGATATCAAGATCTTCCATTTCCAGCAATTGGCTAAAACCAAGAATTGCATTCATCGGCGTGCGCAATTCATGGCTCATACTGGACAAAAACTCAGATTTTGCGTGATTAGCCCGTTCGGCCTCATGCCTGGCAGCAATCAACGCTTGCTCGGCTGTCTTCCGCTCGGTAATATCGTCCACTATCGACCAGATCATTTTCCTACCGGAAGCATCGTGGATCAGCACACCGTTGAGTTGCACCGGATAACGGTCACCGTTTTTGCGAATAAATTCTTTCTGATAAGAATCCAAATAACCGGTTGTTTGCAAACGTTCCAATTGCCGGACTTCCTGTACGGAATAATCTTCCGGTGTAATATCCCAGTAAGTGAGATTGAGTAATTCCTCGCGGGAATAGCCCGTTGGCGTCGTCAACGCATCATTAACTTCAAGAAATCTTCCGGTTTCAAAATCGTTGAGTGCAATGCCTACGGGCGACATATCGAATAATGCGCGTAAGCGAATTTCGCTATCGCGATTCTTCTGCTGATATCTTCCAAGTATTACGATTGGCAACAAAATAAGCATACCGGCCAACATTAAACCCAGGCGGAATACGATAATCTCGCCATTGTCGGCAATCCATCCACCCTTGGGTATTGCGGCCATTTGCCAGGTGCCATTGGGCAAGGTGATATCCTGCAATATCGGTTGCTGACTGAATACCGACTCGACGCCAAAAAATACAGTACTACCGTTGCCGGATATATTCCTAATAGCTATATCGAATTCGCGGGAAGCTTCCAATAAGCCGCTAGCTTGATACAGCCGATTCACGTCGACAACCGCCGATATGACACCCCAGAATGTTTTTTCTTGGCTTTCCCGGTTATTCAGAAAAACCGGAATGCGCGCGATAAAGCCCTGTCCTCCCTGCACCAAATCAACCGGGCCGTCAAATATCATGCGGCCGCTATCGCGGGCACGTAACACCGCTTCGCGTTGCATAGGGTGTTGGCGGAAATTAAGACCCACTGCGGCTTCATTGCCGGCCAGCGGATACATATAGCGGATCACCAAATCCGGTGCAGCGCTAATATTGCGCAGTTGAGACTGATCGTTGAACAGATACCGCGCCAGCTCTGCGAATTTCACGGTCGATAAATCCGGTTCTGCCGAGATAGATGCCACCAAACCTTGCACCAATTGGACATTACTGGTGACAGTAGCTTCCAGCGTCGCGCGCAAAAGATTCAATTTATTATATGCGGCAACGTGTGACTCGTGTTCCAGATGGCGAATACGCAAATAATCAACATAGCATCCGATCAATATCAAACAAAACCCAACCACAAATGCCGGCAAAAAAAACCATTATTTTTTTCCGAAGCGAAGAATTTGAGTTAACCCGATGGAGATTCATCAATCGTAATCCTAAGTAAGCCTTGTCGATAGCACACGAATTACTCGTCACATACTGCGGTTAACATAGTATCAAACATGCCTCGCATTGTAGATTGTCCGCGTCAATCAATTGTTTTCTCGTAAATACAGGCTTTTATGTCTCTGTTTATCGCATTGCCTCAATTACCATTTTTTATAATTACTGTGTCTTGATATCGGAGGCTTCATTACCAAGCATGAATTCCATGCGATGCTTTTTATAAGAATTCGGTCTAGGCGCTTGGCTGGTCGATCAAAATTTATCTAAAAGTGGCAAAAATGAAAAAAAATAGCAATTGGTGGCTATATCTGGTGCAATTGGCTTATTTTCTGGTCATGGTAATTTTACTGTCAAATGTGCCGGTCCGTGCCGCACCACCGCATAATGTACCGCCTCGGCATGTTTCCGTCGCTTATTTGTTGCTTTACCCTATTAAACTCATTAATTCTCCTTATTCGCATTCTGCCCCGAAACATAAACATAACCGCCGATCGCGCCCAGAATCACGCCCAGTGGCGCAGCAATAAAAATTCCGATCATCGCTCCCTGGCTGGTGTCTTTGGCGAAAATCATCGGGCCAAGGAACCCCACGGCAAAAAACAAGCCACCGAGAATCAAAGCGCCACCGGAAACGGCAACAAAAGTACCAGCTCTTTTTCCCGAAACCAGATGCCAAGCAAACCAGGCCACAAACAAGGCGCAGAGAACTGAAATCGCCGAGCTCAACCATGTTGGAAAACTGGTAGTAATCGTGAGCATCGTATGGATAAAAAATAATACGATCAGAAACATTAACAGAGATACAATGGATTTTAATATTTGAAACATTATGAAAGTGTCATTAAATTTTCAGTCGTGCAACCATTGTAAACGATCTTTCACTCAAAGCGCGAAGCGATGTCGAACCAAGAAAACTGAACAGTCTAATTCAAAATGAAGCCATTCGATTTGCAACGTCGTAAGTTATTGTATTGCGGTTTCTTGAGTCTCGGTGCGTTTGTGGGTAACACTTTACTACCCTCTCCGCTCAAAGCGTCATCGTTGTCGGCATCCCTGGCAGCTCACGGCAAACTGTTGCCGCCGGATCATAACGGCGTACGCTTGCCGATAGGGTTTACTTCGCGCATCGTGGCCCGTTCGGGAGAAAAGCTGTTTGGCTATACCTGGCACGCTGCACCGGATGGTGGAGCGGTATTTGCCGCATCCAAGGGCGGCTGGATGTATGTTTCCAATAGTGAACTCGAT
>CAADGS010000067.1 GCA_900696615.1 uncultured beta proteobacterium | reverse complement strand
GCGTGCGAACGCACATCCACCAATTGCGCTTGTGCCGATTCTTGTAAAATCCGGTAAGCTTCCATCGGTAATAATGCGCCTTTGTAGGGAAGCTCCATTTCTTCAGCGCGCTGATGCGCTATTTTCAGTATTTCTGCAGTTGATTCCATAGGATTTTTCAAAATGTAATTAGTAAAAGATAAAAAAGTACAAGAGTAATATTAGCTGAAGTTGTATAACACAATAGCAAAATTGTTAGCTAATTCATTAAAAGATCGAATAAGTAATGGCATACTAATTAATCACTTGATAATCGAGCGATTAGCCAATTCAGGGTAACCCTCTGATCTTCATAAATAGGATAACTACTGATAAGTTGTTCATATAATGTCTTAGCGTGGCAGTAATTTAATTTTGCTGCATTCTTATCTTGAAGCTTGTTTTCATGAAAGTAACCCAACTTTAAATATGAATTTGCCAAACCGTGCTTATTTGTTGGATTTTGTGGATATTCTAAATAAATGTCTTTTATTAATTGATTGTATTCCTCCAAATAAGGTAGCACTTTGTTTAAGGTTGGAATTGCAGTGTAAATTTCACTGAGACTTAGACATGATTTAGCTAAATGACTTTTGATAAAAGGATCTTCTGGAAATTTCTGATTCTGTTCCTTAAGTAGATAATAATTTTTCTTAAATTCTGGTAGAGCCTTTTCTAGTAAATTAAGTGAAAAATAAACTGCTCCGACTTTATTATAAGAAATAGCCAAATCGGTTTTGTAAGAATCATTAGAAAAAATTTTTTTAGGCGCATCCTCAATTTGCTTTGTACTTTTTTTATAATGATTAAGCGCTTTCTTATAATTATGTTTGCTATTAGAACCCTGCAAATGAAAAATATCACCTAGCTTTTGATGTGATAAGGCCAGCATTTTTACGAATCTTGAATTTTGCGGGATATCTTTACAAAGCTGGTTTGCTAAATCGTTAGAAGATTGGAAGTGAGATAGTGCCACATCGAAATTGTCTTGTTTTTTGTATATTTCACCAATCATTTGATGCGTAGTCGCCTTTATGTCCTTGATTTGAATATTCGTAGGTTCGTTTTCTAAAAAGTTTGTAGCATTCTGGTTGCTCTGTTCAAACATCCTAAGGCTTTGCTCGAGAGCTCCTATATTGAAGTAGAAATGAGCTGCACGATCATTGAGCACAGTCAAATCTAGGTTTATGCCATTTTCAATGGGAAAAAAAGACAGTAATTTTTTTGCACAAGAAGCGAATATAAGCCCATCATCATAACTCGCTCCAATATGATGATCTCCTTCAAAATCCAGTTTATCACTCAAAATCTTTACCAATGCATAACAATCTCGCTTCAAATTCGGATTCTTCTGTTCAACCACTTCTTGAATGACTGGACTGCATTTGAATGTTTTATTTGCTTCATTGAATTCAATCCAACCCTGCTGGCTTAGTGAAAGTAAATGCTCTTCTAACTTAGGTGTTTTTTGAAGCAGCATTTCCAGTGTTGAAAAATCAATTTTTTCAGCAGGTAGTAGGGCAAAAACTGAAAGTACAGCAATCTTACTTTCCGATAATCCACTTAGATCATACATGGCAGAAATAATGGCTTGCGGCGTTTCATGACGCATGGCACCTCGGCTTTGGTAGTCGGTTCTGACAGTCTGTGAATGGCTGAGTTGCAGCAAACCCTGGTTTTGCAGGTCGGCAAGCAGACTGGCCAGACTATATCGTTGCTTGAGGCGGTTCTGCCCGGCCAGGTTTTTAGCCAGCAGTTCGAGCACCAGCGTATTGCCACCCACTGCCTCGCGGATTTGGAAGAATAGTGCTTTTTCGCCATCGTCGAGGGCTCGATAGTATTTTTCAAACAGTGCCAGGGCATCATCCTGGGGTAGTCCGTTAATGGAGCAGGCTTCAGCTTGCTCAAAATGGGTGATGCGCGTGGTGAGCAGCAGATGAAAATTGCTGCAACGTCTCATCCGCTGATAATTTGCATCCAGGTCGGACAATTCGTTGGCGTTGTCTATGACCAGCAGGCAGGGCTTTTCAAGATTCATCATGGCGGTGAGCAGCACTTCAAGGCGCTCGCCGGTATTTTGCCGCTCATCGAACTGTAAACCGAGTGGCACGGCGAGCAGCAACAAAGCATTGGCAATGCTCTTTTCACTGAGTACCCAGGCGACATGAATGTATTCATGCTGGTAGGTGTGGTAATACTTGGCAGCGATGGTGGTTTTGCCTATACCGCCTTCACCGTTCACGAGCAGCGGCAGATTGCTACCCGCAGCGAACAATTTGTCATGAATAAGCTGCAGATCATCCTGGCGCCCAAGGAAAATTTCTGTGAGAAAAGGCGGCGGAGTGAGGGCATGGGGGATGCGGCGTTATCCCGCATAGGTCACATAAACATTCCCTTGTTCGGCATAGATGGATTTTGGGCCTTGCTGAATGTTCCGATTGCTTTGATCCATGATGGTAGCGGTTATTGAATGTTAATCGTTGTGTTGTCGCCGGCTTTTTCAACATATATACTTTTGTCGCCTTGAGTAATGGTACGGCCAGCTTGCTTCCTATCCTCGCGCTTGAATTCCGTGAATCCATCCGTTTCCAGCCTGTCCAGTTCCTTGTTGAACTGCATCCACAGGTCATTTTTATCGTTGAAAGGGCTGTAGAAATGATGCAAGTCTTTGAGTCTCTGGTGAAATTCAGCAAGGCTTGCATCGGCAATCACGCCATCAGGTGTTTTGAAATAAGTAAAAATGAATGGTTTTTTCGTTGCTTGAAACTGTCCGAAAGCGGTATCAAATTCTTCGGCGGTGTACATGCCTACTTTGCTGTGTACCAGCAGCACGAACAGGTCGGCAGCTTTGACATACTGATTGTAAGCACTTTGCGAACCTTCCAGCGACATGCGCGCGGATAAATCTTCCCAAATATCGAGATGCAAGAAAATTCCGCGATCTATCCAGGCCTTGCATTTGCGATAGATTTCCCGCTCAAAATGCTCCCGCTCTGATTGCAATTCATTGGAAGATGCTAAAAAAATTTTGATTTTTTTCATCGCTATCGACTCCATTTTGTAGTGTTGCGTGCCTTCTACCCTCGGCTTCAGTTATGATAATACACATGGAAAAAGTCCGCCTATCTAAACTGATGTCTGAGCAAGGTCTATGTTCGCGCCGCGAGGCGGATCGCTATATCGAGCAGGGTTGGGTGTTTGTCGATGGTGAGCGAATATCCGAGCTCGGCACCAAAATTTATCCCACGCAAAAAATCACTTTGAATAAAGCGGCGCAAGCGCAGCAAACCAGTCGGGTGACTATTCTGTTGAATAAACCGGTTGGCTATGTGTCCGGACAACCGGAG
>CAADGS010000066.1 GCA_900696615.1 uncultured beta proteobacterium | reverse complement strand
TTATGACGAGCGGATCCGCAAATCCGGGCATTGCCTGGCTTCGGAAGCCCTGCAGCCGGTACAAACCGCCACCACAGTGAGAGTTCGCGACGGTAAGGTGAGTATTACCGATGGGCCTTTCGCTGAAACCAAAGAACAACTGGCTGGGTTTTATTTGATTGAAGCCCGACACCTGGACGAAGCCATTCAATTAGCCTCAAAAATTCCACCTGCGCAGGTTGGCAGTATTGAAATCAGGCCGATAAGGCCGATCCGTGAGATGGCAAAGCAAAATGATAGGGAATTTGTCTGAGAATGGACGTTCCAAAAAATAACCCGAAAAAATTTTTACCCGCCTTGTCGATTTGCCTTGTTGTCATTCGACTACTCATCAGAATCAAACAGCACGATAACGAGCGATCGTTTGATTCCATAGGTCTATTTAAAGGAGAATTCAATTGCGTTACATGATCATAGTCAAAGCAAACCAAGATTCGGAAGCAGGCGTCATGCCCAAAGAGCAGCTCATCGCAGAGATGGCAAAATTTCATGAAGAACTCGCGGCAGCAGGCGCATTACTGGACGCATCGGGTTTACAAGCGAGTTCAAAAGGCTGGCGTATCCAATACCGTAGAAACAAGCGTATGTTGATAGACGGCCCTTTTACCGAAACGAAAGAACTGATCGCCGGCTATACCTTAATTCAGGTTGCATCAAAAGCCGAGGCTATTGAATGGAGCAAACGTTTCCCTAATCCTGCGGGGGAAGGAAAGGATTGTGAAATTGAGGTTCGGCAATTATACGAGATGGATGATTTTGAACCCGGCGAAGCTATCGAGCGGTTCCGTGTGCTTGAACATACCAGAATCAGTTAGATAGTATCGATTACTATAGCAATCAAGTCATTGTTTTAATTGATATCAAATATAAGGAGACTACTATGTCGCAAGTAAGCCCTATTCCCGAAGGCATGCACACCGTTACACCACACCTGGTTTGTTCAGATGCCGCCAAGGCAATCGAATTTTACCGGCAAGCATTCAATGCCACAGAAATGATCCGGGTTCCAGGTCCGGGTGGAAAATTGATTCATGCCTGTATTCGAATTGGCGATTCACTCGTGATGCTGGTAGACGAAAATCCACAATGGGATTGCCTTAGCCCGCTCACGTTGAAAGGTTCGCCCGTCACGATTCATTTGCAAGTTGAGGATGTCGATGCGGTTTTTAATCGAGCAGTTAAGGCCGGTGCAACCGTAATGATGCCGGTTGATGATATGTTCTGGGGCGACCGTTATGGTAGCGTGAAAGATCCCTTCGGACATCAGTGGTCGATAGCAACCCATATCCGTGATGTCAGTCCTGAAGAAATTCGTCAAGCTGCAGCAGTGGAATGTACCGGGTAATGCCCCACTGCGTCTAACATTTAAATAATAAATTCAAAGGAAAACACTATGGAAAAATATGTAGATGGTTATGTGATTCCCATTGCTCAGAATAAACTGGATGATTATATAAAAATGGCCGAATTGGCCGGTTCGGTTTGGAAAGAGCATGGCGCTCTGGAGTATATCGAGTGCGCAGGAGATGATCTCAATCAAGAAGAATTGGTATCGTTCAATAAATTGGCTGGTGCCACCGAGAACGAAACAGTCATTTTTGCATGGATCGTTTTCGAGTCAAGAGAACATCGCGATCGCGTTAATCAGGCCGTCATGGCTGATCCGAGACTGGAAAAAATGATGAATCCCAGTTCACCGCCTTTCGACTGTAAACGAATGGCATATGGTGGTTTTAAAACAATTGTTAGCTTCAAATAAGCTATTGATAGTTTGTATATTAAAAATTTTTTAAGGAGAAAGTCATGAAGTATTCACATTTTGCTTTGGTTATTTGGTTTTCGATAATACTGACAACGGGCGCTATTGCCGACGACCCCAAAAGCGGCAAGCCTATGAGTCCTGAAGAAATGATGGAAATTTATACAAAATTGGCTACGCCAGGAGAGCAGCACAAGCTATTGGCAAGTCTCACGGGCAGTTGGGCAACAAAAACGAAAGAATGGATGGATCCGCAAAAACCACCGGTGGAGTCAACAGGTTCCGTAAATATCAGAATGTTACTGGAAGGGCGTTTTCTCCAGCAAGAAATTACCGGCAGCATGCACGGCAAACCCCATAAAGGGATTTGGACTATCGCTTACGACAACTTACTCAAACAGTATTTTTCGACATGGATCGATAGCATGAGCACAGGCATTTTCACGATGGAAGGCACAGCAAGCGCAGACGGTAAGACCATCATCTTTACCGGACAACACGCGGAAGTGGGCGGCGGGCATATGACGCACCGCGCTATCTGGAAAATCGTGGATAGCAATAACCAGGAATTCATCATGTACGGAACTCACCATGGCGGCGAGGAAATGAAAATGCTCGAGGTTATCTATACAAGGCAACCGTAACGAATGCCACGAGAATATCCCGTACAGAAGGATTCCATTCGGCTGATGCGGATTCTTTACAAAACAATCCGCATCCGCTGCAAAGTAGCTTGCCCTTACAATACCATTACAATCCCATCGCCATCTCTTCTCCAATAAGCCGCACAAATCGAATTTCCCGCAAGATAGCGATTCACGCAAGGAATTAATCCCTGTCAATCGCTTGATCATGCAAGCCAAACAAGCCGAATCCTTTACGCAGCTATTTCTAACAACTCCCACACCAGAAAAATTACGCGATATGGTAAAACCGATGTCAGATTCTACGGTAAAAAAGAAGGTTCGGTTATGTCAGTAGAATTTGAATTGAATGATAAAAAAGATAAAGAAATTTCGAAATGGAACGTTACGGATAACTCATATTCATTAACAAGCATAGTGTGATCCTTTTATTATCGCCACTAATGATTTGGTACCGATCAAGACAAATACAACAATTTATTACCTGCTGATTTGACTGATATAATTACAAAAATAATCTTACATGTTTTAAGCTATATACGAATATCTGACAGTACACAATCAGGTAAGATTCTGGAAAGTTTTTAATTAAACTTTCCATAGGTACTCGTAGAAAAATTTCTATGCTCTTAATGAATCTTCATTGGCTCTATAAAATTTTTAATCATTAACAAAACAATAACTCATCACCGCAATGACTCCGAACATTCCAAATAGATTTACCAGTATTGCCGCACTTTCCATCATTATTACGTTGGGGTTGATTCATAGCGTCACAGTATTGGGAGGCGATCAGTCACTATTCGTAGTTATTGCTCAACTCGTGGATTCCGGCAAGGTGCTTTATCAAGATTTGTTTGATTATAAACAGCCGGGTATCTTTTTATTTTATTTATTGGCAGGTAAAACTTTGGGTTGGAGTGATATTAGCATCCATCTGTTTGAATTAGGTTATTGGTTAATATTTTCCGTTATTTTGATCTTAACTCTCAAACAAAACTCTTTATTTCGCAATGAATATTTCGCTGGCTTGATGCCGCTATTCATTGTCGGGGTATATTATTGCAATGCCACCCCTTTTCATCTCACCCAGCTTGAAGCACTCGTCTCCGTTCCACTATTTCTTATCGTTTGGTTATTGGACAAAGCCTATAAGGATGGAAATCGATTATTCATCACCTACTTAGCGATAGGAGGATTGATAGGCATTGTTCTACTTTGCAAATTAGTTTTCACGCCGATCATTTTTTGCTTTCTGCTCATTCATCTTATATTCGTAATCAGAAAAAACGGCTGGATAGATCTCATAAGCAAAAAACTAATGCCACTTATCCTGGGATTTGCAGTGCCGGTCTCTTTATTTCTGTTTTATATTTTTAATCACCACATCGAAAATCTCGTATGGGATATTTTTTTTAAAATTCCCGCCAGTGTGGTGAATCTGGATGATCAGGTTGATCCCGAAAGGTTGCTGAATTCAATCAAATGGTTTGGCAAAAGAATGCTTGCATTCCTATTACTTGCTGTCATCGGAGTATTGATCATATTCCGAAAAGAGCCTCATTTTGCCATTCAAATGGTATTGTGGGGCATAGTCGGATTTCTGGTAATTCTTATGCAGAAAACCTCGTGGTGGTCCTATCATTTGCAATTATTATATGTGCCGATAGGTTTCTTTTCCGCCATCGGTCTGGATTTTATCCTGTATCACCTGTTGCAAAGAATAAAACTGCAATCCACTGTACTAGCAGTCGGCCTATTAACGGCGATGTTATTGTTAGTTTTTAATATGCAAATCGAATCGGTAAAAAGGGGTATGAGTTCTCACAATCATACAAAGTTGTATAGTTACGATTATGCGAAAGAAGATGCAGCGAATTTACTCACAGCATTAAATGAAGAAGATACGATTTTTGTATGCGGCAACCCTAGAATGTATATCCTCGCGTCCCGCTTACCCGAGCTAAGCACCAATGGGTGGATTCTGGAGTATTATTTAGATTTTCAATGGGAACAATTTTACAATGAATTTGTAAACAAACCGCCCACTTACCTATTTGTAAAAAATGATTACGACGATCTTATTGAAACGAAGCACAACAAACTTTGGCAATTCATGATGAGTCAATATACCGAATTCGATTCGGTAGAAAATGGGAAGTGGTATAAGAAAATATAAATGCTACTTGAATAGAGAAATGAAACAAGTATATATTTTCTTAGATTAATCATCCATCACCTCTTGCCCTGGAAATAATACTTCCGTAAAGCCAAACAAACGGAAGTCCTTAATTCGCATTGGATAGAGAATTCCCTGCAAATGATCGCATTCATGCTGCACCACGCGCGCGTGAAAACCGCTGACAGTTCGATCGATGGCACAGCCGTATTGATCCATACCTTGGTAACGCAAATGCACATAGCGTGGCACTACGCCACGCATACCCGGCACACTCAAGCAACCTTCCCAGCCATCTTCCTGTTCATCCGATAACAATGTCAATTGGGGATTAATTAGAACGGTAAAGGGCACCTCTTCGGCGCGCGGATAACGTGGATTGTTAGCAAAACCAAAAATCACCACTTGCAAACTAACGCCGATCTGTGGCGCAGCCAAACCAGCGCCATTCAGGTGAATCATAGTATCGTGCATATCCTGAATTAACGAGTGCAGTTCAGATGAGTCGAACCGGTCAACAGGCTTAGCCACCTGCAGCAATACGGGATCGCCCATTTTGAGTACCGGTTTAATCGCCATCACAATTCACCGCTTGTTGCAATATATTTCTAACATTCACCATTGCCCGTTCCAATACCGCATAAATCTCCTTGAATGGAATACCTTGCACATTTGTACCCCGCCCGGCAGCATGATTTGCCACTACCGCAAGCGTAGCATAATTCAATCCCAGTTCACGTGCCAGAGCGGTTTCCGGCATGCCTGTCATCCCCACCATATCCGCGCCATCGCGTTCCAGCCGGTTAATTTCAGCAGCAGTCTCCAGTCGCGGGCCTTGCGTTGCAGCATATACTCCGTTATCGAAAACACTCTCATTGGCAATTTTAGCGGCCTGCAATAGCAACATACGAGTCTGCGAGCAGTAAGGCAAGGTAAAATCAATATGTGTCACGCGCTGATCCGTACCATCAAAAAAGGTAAAATTGCGCCCATAAGTATAATCAATGATCTGATCTGGCACCACCAGACGCCCTGGCGTCAGATCAGCGCGAATACCCCCTACTGAAGCAATAGCGATGACATGGGACGGCCGCAACGAATGCAGCGCCCATAAATTTGCGCGGTAATTGATCGCGTGCGGAGGAATCGTATGTCCATGCCCGTGTCGCGCCAGAAAAACAATATCCCGATTGTTAATCTGGCCAAATGTCAATGGCCCGGAAGGCTCACCATATGGCGTACGTATGATTCGCCGGTGCGCAATTTCCAGACAAGATAATTGTGTCATTCCGCTGCCGCCAATGATTGCAAGCATTATTCCCTCGTGCTAAAGAACCTGATCTTTCATTGCATAAATAGCAGGCAAATTCCGCCATGCGCCATAAATATCCATACCAAAACCAAATACGTAGCGGTTGGGTACAGTCAATCCAACAAAATCCGCATGGAACGATTTTGGCTTATCCAATTCTTTTTCTGCAAGCACTGCACTATAAAATGCTTTTGCACCATTTTTAATCAGTTTGTCACGAATAGTAGTCAACGTGATGCCTTCGTCCAGAATGTCATCGAGCACCAATATTGTCCGGTCACGCACATTTTCCTTCGATTCAACCCGCCAGTGAATGCTCCCGCCATGCAACTTATTATCATAGCGCGTCAGATGCACATAATCGAAATCGAGTGGAAACTGTAACTGTGGCAGGAGCTGTCCGGCAAACACCACAGCTCCGTTCATCACGCATAAAACCAATGGCTGTTGATGCGCTAACAGCTGTGTGATCTCTGCTGCCAGTCGTTGCACTGTCTGCGATATGGCTTGTTCCGAATGAATTAATTCAGCCGTATCGAGGATCTGTTGAGCTTTTAGGTAGGTAAGCATAAAAATGTTAACGTTATGGAAGTAAGCGCTTACAGCGTGTAAATTAACGGTAGAATGAACTAAGGCTGATACAAGATCATATTATTTCTGATTAATTTTACTAATCATTTTTGATACAACATAGGCATATTATTACGCTACAATCTTCCTCGATATCAAGGAGAATAGCATGCATCGACTTAAAGCTCTCTTAATAATCACTACAATTTCTTTTTTACTGATCAATTGTGCTTTTTCACAAAATGCACCAGTTACCGGATATCCAACATATCGTGATGGAATATTGACAATTCCTCGCGTCGATACGGACGCGCAAGTCGGAAATTTTCAGGATGCAATATTTCAATTCGATAATATAACCAATACATGGCGACTGCTCGATTACATGGAAACCACAATTGCGCCAGGGCGAGGACTGGTACCGGATACAGTTGAACTAATCGTTACGAGCACATTACCTATCCAGGTATTTCTAAAGATAAACGGATTTACTGCTCCTTCTCCTTGCAGCGAATTTGGACAAATCAATCAGCGTCTGAAAACCAATAAATTTGAAGTTACTATGCATGTAGTTCCAGGTCCGAATGATATAACCTGCGCAACCATTGTTGTCCCTTACGAAAAAATTATTCCGTTAGCGGTATATGGTCTTCCAGCAGGTACTTATGAATACAGCCTTAATGGTGAACACACCGGCACATTCAGCTTAGCCGTAGAAAATACGCTATGAGCATAGGCTATAAAATGTAAGCTTTCCGCTGCAATTTTAACGAGCATGATTATTAAACGTAAACGCCGCAGGATTGAAAAAGAATGTAGCGTTAAGCCTATCGCTGTTCAGTCTCATTACAAAACTAGAAGTATCTCAAGACACGGTACTGATTTAACTTTCTTTATTTAGAAGTTTTATCGTGATGGATGCCTATGCCATATTCATATACCAGCTTCCCGCCCATCCACCCTGCACTGCAAAGAAAAATAAATCCTGCAATTGACAAAGAAATAGCTATCAATCCTGGTTGCTCAAGTTGCGTACCGTTCAGACGCAAAAATAGACTAACTGCATAGCAAGACCAGCTTATCAAGATAAGTATCATGTGTTGATTGGCTATCTTGATCGCAGGACTGTTCTGGTCGATTTTTCCGAGTTCTATAAGACCTGTTGTCATGGCAAGCAATGCAGTAATTGTACCGACAACTAATAACACCCCAGCAACCCAGCCTATTTGTTCATTTGTAAATAAACTGGCGATGTCTGCTATGGTCGCAAGAAACCAGGTTGCTATAGGAAAATGAACTAACATCGGGTGGATAGGGTGTTTCATGGATGTCTTCCTTCAAAGTCAAATAAACAGACTCAACAACGTCAGAAAACCCGCTACTGCTACGCCCGCATGGATCAGGACAATATTTTTCGGTGCAACACTACCCTTTACATGTATGGAAGCAAGATAGAATCCTCCCAATGCAGCAACAACGAGCAAACCCAAAGCCGCCGTTAGGCGTGCGTCACCTGATCCTTCCAGCACAAGCATGATCAACATTACCAAGCCGGTGGCACCTAATAGAGCATGAACAATCGATAAAGGCCATGGAGCCAGCTGACCGGCAAACACTTTCGTTGCTAAAACCACACCGCCGACAGCAGCAATGGCCAAAACTATGATTAAATAGGTAAGCATTAATTTCTCCTCTCTTTTTATAATGTAAGGCTTTTATACTTTACTTTAGATCTTGGGACTTTTGCAATATAAATATGTTAAAACTATTGAACGTCATTGACAGTAATAATTAGAATGTCAGCCTTATCATTATTGGGTCAGAGCCAACAATCCCTGGTCACTGCATTACTTCAAAACCGTAACGGACTTACAGTGGATGAATTGTCGCAGTTGCTATCCATTTCTCGAAACGCGGTCAATCAGCACCTTTCCAGCCTTGCAAGTAGCGGTTTTATTCAGAGCGCGACACTGGAGAGTACCGGGGGAAGACCAAGTAAAATTTATACATTATCTCCAAGCGGACTCGAGCTTTTTCCCAGACATTATTCGTTTATTGCAAAGCTGTTGTTTGCTTGGATCGATAAAAATCTTAACGAACATGAATCGCAAGCATGCTTACAATCACTTGGAAAACAGATGGCGGAACAGTTTGAAAATCGAGTCATGAATCGGTCATCACCAGCCGACAAACTCCGTGAAGTAGTGACTATTATGTGTGAATTAGGCTATGACGCCAGTATGAAGCAAGTTTCCGAAGATTATGCTGAAATCATCGCAAATAACTGCATTTTCTATAAAATCGCTAATGAGCGCCAAGGATTTTGTGCACTTGATCTGAGTTTTCTAGCTTCTTTGTTAAAAGCCAACATCGAGCACAAAGAATGTATTGTCAAAAAAGGGAATTATTGTTGCTTTGCGGTTGCAGGCGGTACAGAATAAAAATCAATACGCACCAGGGATTATTTCAACATTGCCAGCAATCCCGCCTCATCAAGGATTGTTATCCCTAAACTGACGGCTTTATCATATTTGCTACCCGGGTCAGTACCAACAACGACATAATCCGTTTTTTGGGAGACGCTGCCACTGACTTTGCCGCCCAGCTGTTCGATTATCTCCTTGGCTTGTTCCCGGCTCACGGTCGGCAACGCTCCCGTCAGCACGAACGTTTTACCACTTAAAGGCGCTGTTGCAGCGATTGATATGGATTTTCCTTCATGTTCATCCCAATGCACGCCGCTGGCGCAAAGCTGCTCGATCACCTCACAGTTATGCTTTTCGGCAAAAAAATCTATAATGCTTTGCGCCACAACCGGCCCAATATCCGGAATCTGCTGCAGGCGTTGGCTATTGGCTGCCATCAAGCGATCCAGGCTACCTAAGTGGGCTGCCAGATCCTTTGCCGTCGCTTCACCAACATTGCGAATACCCAACGCATAAATGAATCTCGCCAACGTAGTTTGTTTGCTTTTTTCAATGGCACGTACAATGTTATTGGCCGATTTATCCGCCATGCGTTCCAAATTTGCCAGTGCAGTCAATCCCAAGCGATATAAATCTGCGGGTGTGCGCACAATCGCCAGATCGACCAATTGATCGACGAGTTTATCGCCAAGTCCCTCAATATCCATTGCCCGACGGGAAGCAAAATGCAGAATTGCTTGCTTGCGCTGCGCCGGACAAAACAAACCTCCCGTACAACGCGATACTGACTCATTTGCAAACCGTACGGCTTTGGCACCGCACACCGGGCAATGCGAAGGCATTACAAAAGACGTGGTGTAAGCCGGCCGTTTTTCCCTGACTACCGATACTACTTCCGGAATTACATCGCCCGCACGCCGCACAATCACGGTGTCGCCAATACGTACATCTTTGCGCTCAATCTCATCGGCGTTGTGCAAGGTTGCATTGGTCACAGTCGCTCCGCCAACAAACACCGGCTTTAAGCGGGCTACTGGTGTCAATGCACCGGTTCTACCCACTTGCACGTCAATCGCCAACAGCTGCGTAACCACCTCTTGTGCTGGAAATTTATGCGCAATCGCAAACCTTGGCGCACGCGACACAAATCCAAGCTCATTCTGCTGCGCTAACGAATTGACTTTATAAACCACACCGTCTATGTCGTAAGGCAGACTAGCGCGTTGCGCGGCAATACTTTGGAAATACTTCAACAATTCCGACAATCCCATAACCGTCGTACATTCTTTGGCAACGGGAAAATGCAACGCGGCCAGATAAGCCAGTACGCTACTATGTTTGTCTTGCGGCATATGCGGATCTTGATACTGACCCACGCCGTAAGCGAAAAAAGTCAAACGCCGGCTGGCTGTAATACTGGGATCAAGCTGCCGCAACGATCCCGCGGCGGCGTTCCGTGGGTTGGCGAATTCTCTTTCACCCTTTTCTATTTGCCGTTGATTTAATGATAAAAAATCGGCCTTCAGCATCAATACTTCCCCCCTCACTTCCAGTAAGGGGGGAGGATCGTCAACCGGCAATGACAAGGGGATTGATTTAATCGTTTTTAAGTTGAGCGTAATATCTTCACCTGTATAACCATCGCCACGAGTCGCGCCCGATTTAAAAACACCGTTTTCATAGCATAAATTCACAGCAAGTCCATCGAATTTGGGTTCAGCGGTATATTCCACATGCTCAACCGTCAAACCTTCACATAGACGCCGATCGAATGCAGTCACTTCTGCGTCATCAAACGCATTGTTCAATGACAACATCGGGACCCGATGGGTGATTTGAGAAAATGCTTTAAGTGGCGCCCCGCCAACACGCTGGGTCGGTGAATCAGCCGTAATCAGTTGCGGGTATTGCTGTTCGATTTGTTGCAGCTCACGAAACAATTTATCGTATTCGGCATCAGGAATGACCGGATTGTCCTGCACGTAATAGCGGTAATTATGTTCATCAATCTCCGCGCGTAATTTCTGTGCATATTGTTTTATTTCTTCAATTTTATCATTCATATAGTATTTTCATGCGCAGGTTTTATGGCGGCAAATGCACTGCATTATCCATATTTGTCATGCTCAATGTAGCGCTGAATGTCATTTATCAATCCCGGTGATTTTCCGTATTGTCCGAAATGACAATAATTCAGCAACTTTTAAGCATACTTTATTTTTCTTATTGGTAACGAAATCTGTCTTCAACCTTAGTAAAGCAAGATGCTACGATTAATGAAAAATCCTTTATACTGACGCCGCCAGTAGAAAACTATCAGACATTATTTATCTTACGATATTTGTTATGAGTGAAAATACTTTAAAAATCCGCATCAACATCCAACAGTCACCTCAGCAAGCCATCGAAGAGATTTATCCGGAATTAAATGAGCCAGAAATTGAATATGAGCAATCATGGGATTGGAAAAAAATTGCTATGGCCATTTCATCATTGCTTGTTATTATTGCATTGATCGGCGCTATATTATCGGATACCGCCGAAATTGAATCTTCTGCAACAAAGCATGAAAATACAGCGACCGCAATCGATCAAACCCATGTTTCACAAGACAAGGAATCGATGGCGGAGCGTCAAGGAATTGACCAAACCACTGCTGCCGATCCCGCCTCTGCACCCGAATCCAATAACTCACCAATCTTAGCTCAGCCAGTAGATAGCATAACCACCAACTCGTCCAATCCGGTTTATGCACCAGTCGCGAAGCCCAAGCCTGAGCCAAAAACTCTAAAATCGATGGTTATGCCACGTAGAAAACCGGATATTAAGTCAACACTCAAGCCGCAAGAAACTTCAGATTATCCGCAAGTTATCAGAGCACAGCTGAGTCATGCAATCAAAGCACGCGAACCCATCGATAACATCGACACAGTAAAGTTGCGGCACGGAGAATCCAAGTCCATTTATTTTTATTTACACGTAAAAGATTTGCAAAAAAAAAGGTTAATATTTTGTGGTACCGCAATGACAGGTTAGATTCACAACTGCCTCTGCAAATTTATACTGACAATTGGCGGACTAATGCAAGCAAACAACTTGATCATGAGAGGCTTGGCGCATGGCGCGTAGAATTGGCCGATGAAACCGGTAATCGGCTTGCAACACGACACTTTACCGTCACACAATATTGAAATTCACTCAACGTATTTGAGGGTTTCTCATGAAATACTGTAGTAATTGTAGTGCCACTGTCGAATTACTGATACCTGCCGGTGATATGCTCCCACGGTACGTATGCACCGCTTGTCACATTATCCACTATCAGAATCCCAAAATAGTCGTGGGATGCATTCCAGAATGGAAAGATAAAATTTTGTTATGCCGCCGCGCCATCGAGCCGCGACTGGGCTGGTGGACATTACCTGCCGGTTTCATGGAAAACAATGAAACACTTGCCCAAGCCGCTGCCCGTGAAACATTGGAAGAAGCCAATGCACGGGTAGAAGTCGGGGATTTATACGCACTATATAGCCTCCCTCATATCAGCCAGGTTTACGTACTATTTCGCGCTCAACTTTTGGATCTCGATTTCAGCCCCGGCATCGAAAGCCTGGACGTGAAACTCATGTCTGAACATGAGATGCCATGGGAAGAAATGGCATTCCGAGTCATTCATGATCCCTTGAAGCGGTATTTCAAAGAGCGTAGCGATGGCAAACCGGGATTTCACATGGGAGTAATTGATCGGTCATCTAATAGCGACTGAAATTAACTAGTAGAAGTGAATAAATCGCAGAGCTATTCAGTTTGCGATAATTCTCACAAAGTGGTGGCGATTTCCATAAAAAATACCATATTATTATTTTAAAAACAATATCTTAAATTAATTACACACTACCTTAATGCAGAATTAGAAAGTTTCTCAACTAACTGTTAGATTCTCGCAGGGCAAGATATAATGTTTTTATTTTCTAAAGATTGTCCATGAAGCACTTATTTCTATTATTGCTATTGTGCCTCGTTATGTCGTCCGCGATTGCTCAGCAGCAAGGCATATCCATAGCAGCTAAAGCTTACATGCTGTCAGATTTTCAGACCGGGCAAGTATTAGTTAGTCAGAACGAACACGAACGCATAGAACCCGCTTCGCTGACAAAGCTGATGACAGCTTACGTAGTATTTTCAGCTTTAAAGCAAAATCGCCTGGCGTTGGATCAAGTGGTGCCTGTGTCACAAACTGCCTGGAAAATGATTGGCTCGCGTATGTTTATCGAGCCCAACAAAAAGGTTACTGTAGATGAATTGATTCGAGGCATGATTGTGCAATCCGGCAACGATGCATGTATTGCATTGGCAGAAACCGTTGCGGGTTCAGAAGGCAACTTTGCTGAGATCATGAATAACGAAGCCAAGCGCATGGGCATGACAAACACACATTTCACCAACTCAACGGGACTGCCTGATCCCAATCATTACACTACGGCGCACGATCTGACTTTACTTGCAACGGCCATTATTCGGGATTTTCCCGAGTTTTATCCGCTCTATTCGCAAAAAGAGTATACCTACAACAATATTACACAACCCAATAGAAACAGGTTGTTATGGATAGATCCGCATGTGGATGGTATGAAAACCGGATGGACTCAAAATGCAGGCTTTTGCTTGATTACGTCAGCAATACGCGATAAAAGGCGGCTCATCTCAGTAATTATCGGCGCAAAATCGGCCAACGCTCGTAGCGTTGAAAGTCAACGCCTGCTAAATTATGGCTTCCAAGCTTTCGATACGCTGCATCTCTATAAGAAAAACGATGCATTGACTACTATCCATTTATGGAAGGGCAGTCAGAATGAATTAAAAGCCGGCTTTGATCGAGATGTTTATTTTACCGTGCTCAAAGGTCAATCAGATAAGTTGAAAGCTACCATGGAATACAAACAGCCTTTAGTTGCCCCCATCGAACTTGGCCAAGAAGTCGGAACTGTAAAATTTACTCTTGACGACAAAGTCATAGAAACTTATCCATTGGTTGCTTTGGAACAAGTTGATCTGGCGAATATTTTTGGTCGCGCATGGGATAGCGTAAAATTGCTGTTAAATTAAATACATACCACTAATTTTCAGCTTGCATAGAAAAAGGCTTATATGATATTTCTAAATGGCAAATTCATGCCTATTGAAGAAGCGTGCATTCCTGTTATGGATCGCGGCTTTATTTTCGGCGACGGTATCTACGAAGTAATTCCCGCATATTCGCGCAAACCATTCCGACTAGCCAAGCATTTAAGCCGGCTTCAGCATAGCTTGGATGGAATACGCCTAAAAAATCCTTTCAATGATGGCGAATGGAAAAATTTACTGGAACAGGTCATTGCTAAAAATGACGCTGAAGATCAGTATTTGTATTTACACATCACACGCGGGGTAGCAAAACGGGATCATGCTTTTCCGATTGGTGTTTCACCTACTGTTTTTATCATGAGCAACCCGCTATTGCCACCACCGCGTGAATTACTAGTCAGTGGCGCATCTGCCATCACAGCTTTGGATAATCGCTGGATACGCTGCGATGTCAAAGCAATATCGTTATTACCCAATGTATTGTTGCGCCAATTGGCTGTGGACATACATGCTCTTGAAACTATTTTGATTCGTGATGGCTTTCTGACCGAAGGAGCTGCCAGTAATATTTTTATTGTCAAAAACCAAGTACTGTTGGCCCCCCCGAAAAGCCATTTGATGCTGCCAGGAATAACATACGATGTAGTTCTGGAGCTAGCGGCAGCCAATCGGATACCGCATGAAATCCGGGAAATTTCAGAAAACGAAGTATTTACTGCCGATGAAATCTTACTGACTTCTTCCACGAAAGAAATCATGCCGATCACATCGCTCAATAATCAGGCAGTGGGTAATGGAAAACCAGGCGATATGTTTTTTCACTTATACGCTTTGTACCAGCAGTACAAAGCCACACATATGCGCGGCAAACCGGATGGCATCGCTACGAGCTAATAACATTGCTTCAAGAAATATTCGCGTTCAAGCATTGTGTTACTACAGTTATGGAAGAACAACCTTCACTTATCGAATACCCTTGTGATTTTCCCATCAAAATCATGGGCAAAGCACATCAGGATTTTACAGAAATAGCACTCGCAATCGTTAAATTCCACGCGCCAGACTTTGATACAACAACCGTGTCAGTGCGAGCAAGCAAGAACGGCACGTATTTAAGTATTACCTGCACGATTCGTGCCACATCGCGGTCTCAATTGGATGAGCTATATCGAGCATTATCGAAGCATCCGTTAGTGGCGGTTGTATTGTAACTAATCATGCAGCAAATCCATGTACCTTCAATGGTGGAAACTTACTCCTGTATCGTCAAGAAACTGGGACTTTCGGACTATCAGGCAACCTGGCAAGCCATGAAAAATTTTACCGAGCATCGCACAGCAGCAACTTGTGATGAAATTTGGTTGTTACAGCACTTACCCACTTACACGCAAGGCATTGCGGGAAAGGCCGAACATTTATTAAGCAATAACTCCGGCATTCCCGTGATAAAGACCGATCGAGGCGGACAAATCACTTACCATGGACCCGGGCAACTCATTGCTTATTTATTGCTCGATCTACGCCGCTTAAAACTTGGTGTTCGAGAATTAGTCAGATGCATGGAGAACGCAGTGATAGATTTGTTAAAAACCTATCGGATTCAAGCATTCAATCATATAGAAGCCCCCGGAGTCTACGTCAACAATGCTAAAATTGCGTCACTGGGACTCAAAATTAAAAGAAATTATTGCTATCACGGTATTGCACTCAATGTCGATATGGATTTAACGCCATTTTCGTTTATTAATCCATGCGGCTACCGAAATCTTCAAATAACGCAAACAAAAGATCTCGGCATTACCGATGGCATGGAAATATTGAGCGTTAAGCTGGCAAATCATTTACAAGAAAAACTTCTCAAAGGATTATCATCTAACCATCATGACCACTGACACCCGCCAAAAGGGTGCTGACAAAACAGCACGCAATCCCATTAAAATCACCCCGCAGTCACGCGATGATCTGCTGCGTAAACCGTCATGGATTCGCGTACGCTCTTCCAACAGTGAAAGCTTTTACGAAGTAAAACGGCTATTGCGGGAACATAAATTGCATACCGTTTGTGAAGAAGCATCCTGCCCCAATATCGGCGAATGCTTTGGTAAGGGCACCGCAACCTTTATGATACTGGGTGATTTATGTACGCGCCGCTGTCCATTTTGTGACGTTGCGCATGGCAGGCCAAAACCACCCGATGTCAATGAGCCTTTACATTTAGCCCAATCAATCGCTGCTATGAGACTGAAATATGTCGTTATAACCAGCGTCGACCGTGATGACCTGCGCGATGGTGGTGCACAACATTTTGCCGACTGCATTCGCGAAATTCGTACTCATTCGCCGAATACAAAAATTGAAACGTTAGTACCCGACTTTAGAGGTCGACTTGAAGTTGCGTTGGAAAAACTTGCCGCTTGTCCACCCGATGTATTGAATCACAATCTTGAAACGGTACCCAGATTGTATAAACAATGCCGTCCAGGCGCTGATTATGCACACTCGCTGAAACTACTGAAAGACTTCAAAGCGGATTTTCCGCACATTCCTACCAAATCGGGACTGATGCTCGGGCTTGGGGAAACTGACGAAGAAATCATGCAAGTTCTTCACGATCTGCGCGAACATAACGTAGAGATGTTAACGATTGGCCAGTATTTGCAGCCAAGCATTGGCCACCTGCCTGTCATGCGTTATGTAACTCCAGAGGGCTTCGAAGCATTTGAACGCGCAGCATTCGAGATGGGTTTCAGTCACGCCGCATGCGGACCAATGGTGCGCTCCAGTTACCACGCCGACCAACAAGCGCATGAATCGGGATTGTTGTGAAAATTAGAAGCGTATCTAAGTTATGTGCAAGTATCGTATAACAGGGGCTTTTCCATGAAGCCGCTACTTATTTCTTTCCAACGCACTATTTCAGTTTATTTACTGTTATTAAACATCTTCTAAACTAACTGAAGCTATTTGCTGGTTTCGACCAACTTATTTTGCCGAAACCAGCAGGTGATATTTTGCTTGCAATTGTTCCTTCGTTTCAATTCGATTAGGATCACTCGTAATACAATCTACTGGACATACTTCAACGCATTGCGGTTCATTATAATGCCCCACACATTCCGTACATAGATTGGGATCTATCTTGTAAATTTCTTCTCCCTGCGAGATAGCGCCGTTAGGGCACTCGGGTTCGCAAACATCGCAATTGATACATTCGTCGGTAATAATTAATGCCATTTATATTTCTCTCGAAATTATTGTGATAACTTTTCGTGCAACTTCTGTGCCACGATAGGATGCACGAAAGCATCCGCTTTTCCGCCAAGTAATGCAATTTCCCGGACGATTGTCGCAGAAATGAACATATACTGTTCCGACGGTGTCATGAATAGTGTCTCTACATCCGGATACATACTACGATTCATCCCGGCCATTTGAAATTCATACTCAAAATCCGAAGCGGCACGTAATCCTCTTAAGATAATTTGCGCGTTTTGTTGCCGTAGAAAATCCATCAATAAACCAGAAAACGACATAATTTCAACATTTTGACAATCGGACAAAACCCTTTGTGCCATGTCCACCCGCTCTTCTATGGAAAAAAATGGTTTTTTGCTACCGCTTACAGCCACAGCCACTATAACCTGATTGAATAAACGGGAGGCACGCCGAACAAGATCTTCATGTCCCCGTGTGATGGGATCAAATGTACCGGGATAAATCACTTTACTCATTCAGGATGCGCCAGTTCAAGAAGCTGGTAGTGTACAGCACCAGCTCTGGCGCTACGCCTTACATTCCATTGATTATCTGGTACCCAGGCACGTGGCGTTTCAGTGTAAACCAAACCATTCAGTTCGAGATGTCTTGGCAATAGCGGCAATAATCCCGATAACAATCCCAAACGGTAAGGCGGATCAAGAAAAATCACATCGAATTTTCGCAAATCAGAATTTATAAAATTTATCGCGTTCATCATCACCAATTCTACTTGTGTTGCTCGTAATTTCTCCTTATTTTCACGCAACGAACGAAAAATGTTGACGTCAAACTCAACCATAACCACTAACCCCGCGCCGCGAGATGCCGCTTCGAAACCCAGCGCGCCACTTCCGGCAAATAAATCAAGACAAGCCAACCCGTACAAATCTTGTCCTAACCAATTAAATACTGTTTCACGTATCCGGTCAGAAGTAGGCCTTAAATCAGCATGCTCAGGAAAAACCAGTATGCGACTGCGCCACTGCCCTCCAATGATACGCACTTTTCTACGGGTTAATGCCATGTACTCGGGACTCTATTTACTCAACCGAGCCGACAATAATGCCTACCATAGCATCGGGTTGAATGCGACGCTGAAATGCTTGCCGAATTTGCTCAACCGTTACGGCTTCGACAGCTGTCAAATAATGCGTTAAATAGTTAAGTGGTAATTGATAAAAACCAATCATGGAAAGAAACCCCAAAATTTTGCTATTGCTATCTATTCGCAGTGGAAATCCACCAATTATGTTTTGCTTTGCGGCGATTAATTCCTCTTCTGTTGGGCCAGAAGCAATAAAATCCTTAAGTATCTTACGGGTTAATGCAAAAGCTTCTTCCGATTGTTCCTTTTTAGTCTGTAAACCAATCTGGAAAGGTCCTTGCTCTTTATAAGGTGTAAAAAAACTGAAAACACTATAGGCCAGGCCGCGTTGCTGACGAACTTCTTCCATCAGGCGCGAAACAAATCCTCCACCGCCCAGAATATGATTACCTACTAACAAGGGAAAATAATCAGGATCGTCGCGGCGCAAACCTGGGTAGGCCAACTGGATATGGCTTTGTGTAGCCGGGTGAGGAATCCTTTTTACCTCTCCCTTTGGAAGGATCACTGCGGGAATCTCTTTGCTCTGTTGATTGGAGGGTAGTTTCCTCGTTAGTGATTCCGCAATTTCTGCCGCCTCATCTCGCGTAATATCACCAATAATCGCTATAACCGCATTGTTAACTACATAATGGGATCGATAAAAAGTAAGCAAATCTTCTTGCTGCAATCCATTGAGGGTTTCAATTTCCCCTAATTCACTGAATCCGTAAGGATGATCACCATAAAGCATCTTCATCAATTGATGTTCGGCAATATAATCCGGCTTAGTGCTTGCTTCTTTGATACCAGCAATAATTCTTGCTTTCTCTCTTTGCAATGCATCTTGCGGAAATTGCGGATACTGAATGATACGCGCAAGTATATCGAGTGCCTGCTTCCGTTCCCGCTCACTGCTTAGTGTGCGCAAAGTAATGCCCGCGCGATCTCTATCGAAATGACTTTTAAGCTGTGCACCAACATCAGCCAATGTGGTAGCAATTTCATCTTCAGTCAGGCCGCCCGCCCCAAGACTAAGCAAATGTTGCACCAAGTTGGCACACCCGGATTTATTCTCCGTATCCATACCGCTGCCCGCTGCAAACTCGACACTGATATCGAGTATTGGTAGATCATGATTTTCAACGAAATAAACCCTTGTACCAGAAGATGTTTGCCAATTTTGTATTGGCAGAGAAGCCAATACCCACTGAGAATAAATACTAAACAATAATATTGTAATAAATCGTTTTACTTGCACTGCAGTCTCCTACACTCGGCGTTTATCAGAGCATTATGACAGTTATTTAGCCTGATTATTACCCACTATTGCGCAACCCGGCCGTGACACCATTGATAGTAAGGTGAATGGAACGTTTTACTTCTTCGCTATCCTCGCCGGAACGATAACGGCGCAACAATTCCACTTGCAAGTGGTTAAGCGGGTCTATATACGGTGTTCTGTTACGAATGCTGCGAGCTAGCGTTGGATTGTCTTGCAATAGCTCGGTATGACCGGTTACCGCAAATAGCCATTTCTCACATCGGATCCGTTCCTCTTGGATGCGCCCAAAGATTTGTTCGCGTAATGCGATATCTTCGACCAATTCCGCGTAACGGGATGCAATCCCCATGTCCGTTTTAGCAAGCACCATATCCATATTGGATAGCAATGTTTGCATAAATGGCCATTCTCGGTACATCTCCTGTAATAGTATCAATCCATTCCCTGCTTCATCTTCACTATCCACAAAGGCTTCTACAGCACGACCAAAACCATACCATCCTGGTAACATCATTCGACTTAGACTCCAGCTAAATACCCATGGGATTGCCCGCAAATCATCGATTGCATCGGAATTCTTACGTGACGGCGGCCGGCTACCAATGTGCAATCCAGCCATTTCGCGAATGGGTGTCGATTCCAGAAAAAATTGTTTAAAACCCGGTGTTTCATATACCAGGTCACGGTAAGCCCGGAAAGACGCGGATGCAAGTTTTTCCATAGCTGAATAATATCGGTCTGCATTGGCTCCGACCGAATCGTGACCCAGTAACGTCGCCTCCATCGTCGCTGCAACCAGTGTTTCTAAATTGCGCCGCCCAATTTCAGGTTCCGCATACTTGCTGCTAATAACTTCACCTTGTTCTGTAACGCGTATCTGACCATTCACACTGCCAGGCGGTTGCGCGAGAATACTTTGATAGCTCGGTCCACCGCCTCGGCCCACCGTTCCGCCGCGACCGTGAAACAAGCGTAGACTAACCTGATGTTTGGAAAAAATTTTTGTCAGCTCAATTTCAGCTTTATATATTTCCCAATTGGAAGTGATAAAACCGCCATCTTTATTGCTATCGGAATAGCCCAGCATCACTTCTTGCACATTGCCACGCGAATTAAGCAGCTTGCGATAATATGGCAGTGAAAATAACTGATCCATTATTTTGCCGCTGCTACGCAAATCCGAGATAGTTTCAAACAATGGAATGATATTCAAATGTAATTGCGGATTCTCACCAGGTTGTAATAAGCCCACTTCCTGCAATAACAATGCGACTTCGAGCACATTAACGATACCGGTTGTCATAGAAATAATGTAATTGGGCATCGCTTTTTGCCCAAAACGACGATGAATTTCCGCTGCGCATTGTAAAATGCGTAACTCGGATTGCACTGCTTCGGAATAATCTGCACAACACGTCAGCAAAGGACGCGACTGGTTGATTTCTTGCAGCAATAATTCAATACGCTCTGACTCATTCAATCGTAAGTAGTTGTTACAATGCGCATTGCGTTCAAATATTTCCGCCACAACTTGCTCATGCACCTTACTATGCTGACGCATATCCAAGTGCGCCAAATGAAACCCGAATACATCTACTGCACGGCGTAGATTCCTCAATGGACCATGCGCTACCCAGTAGGATTTATGGTGTTCAAGCGATTGAATAATTGTGTCGAGATCATGCAGAAATTCAATACTATTGGCATATGGTTTACCAGCTTGAACCAGGCCTTGCTGCATAACCTGATGCCCTAATTGTTGAGCGGTTGCAACTAAACGAGCAGCCATACTGAGAAAAATCCGCCGGTAAGGTTCATCGGACCGATTAGGTATATCTGGTGCAACCGCTGCCAATTTTTTTACTTCTTCGCTGACTTTCACCAAACGCTCAGTGAGACTCAATGAACGGCTTAGCTTAATGACTTCATCCAAGTAGAAATCCAAGGCTAAGGCTGATTGGCGTTCGACAGCCCGCAGCATCACGTCATGCGTGACAAAAGGATTGCCATCACGATCACCGCCAATCCAACTACCCATACGCAAGAAAGAAGTCACCTCGGGCGCGTTCTTATCCAGACGGCGCTGGAGCAAGTCTTCCATCTTTGCATAAATATATGGAATTTCAGTCAGAAAAGTGTAGCTGTAATACGCCAGACCATTTTCAATTTCATCGTATACCGATAAACGGGTTGGCCTTAGCATGCGCGTTTGCCACAAAATCTGAATGGTTGCACGCAAGCCTTCTTCATTGTGACGCAATTCATTTGGCGTTAGCTCTGTGCGTGCGCGTTCTTTTAGCAAACGCTCGATAGCTAACTGGCAATCCAAAATACTTCTTCTTTGCACTTCTGTCGGATGAGCTGTTAAAACCGGAGAAACAACAGCTTTTTTGAAAAAATCCGCCAGCACAGAAACATCTTTCCTTGCCTCCAGCACTCGCTCCAAAGCGAGCGTGACACTACCTGCTTGGGGCGGAGATCCTGCACGAAGGTGGGCTCGCCGCCGTCGGTTATGATGAACATCTTCGGCAATATTCGATAGTAATGAAAAGTAACTGAAAGCACGGACTACAGACAATGAATCTTTATCGCTTAATTGGGTTAAAATGGCATCAAGTTCTTGGCGCGCGCTGGGATCCTGATCCCGATGAAAACGCACAGCAGTCTGCCGAATATTTTCTACCAGCTCAAACGCATTGTCCCCATCCTGTTCTCGTAGCGTATCGCCCAGCATTCGGCCAAGAAAACGAATATCTTCTCGCAACGGCAAATCCTTATCATTTACCAAGGTGTTGCTGGTTCCAATTTTTTCTGATTCTGCAGCACTCATCGCTTTACATACTCGCACTTAAAAAATGAGTCTCGCACATCAGTACGGGAAGCCAAGTCAGTATCGGTCGTGCTAAAATGATCGCTATTAGGAACCTTCTGTATTTTTTTCATTTTTTTATCAATGCCTAGTTCACTTTTATCTACTAAAAAAATCGTAATTGCATCACGAGAAAGCTTGCTCGCAATGTGGCAAGCAAAATTCATTCAGAAATTATTAGGCGAATTATACCCACAAACTGAAATCAGCATACTTGGTATGACAACTCGCGGTGATCAAATACTTGATCAATCCTTGTCAAAGATTGGCGGAAAGGGTTTATTTATCAAAGAATTGGAACAGGCATTAGAAGATGGCCGTGCTGATATTGCCGTGCATTCCATGAAAGATATGCCCATGAATGTACCCGAGGGATTCAAACTTGCCGCCATTACTGAGCGAGAGGATCCGCGTGATGCCTTTGTTTCCAACCAGTTTGCAAGCTTGATTGCCTTACCGGAAGGCAGTATCGTCGGCACATCTAGTTTGCGCCGTGAAAGTCAATTGCGCGCACATTTTTCGCATCTTCAGGTACGACCTTTGCGTGGCAATGTGCAAACCCGATTACGCAAACTCGATGAAGGTCAATATGCAGCAATTATTTTAGCTGCAGCAGGTTTAAAACGGCTAGGATTATCTGATCGTATCACCACACTTCTGAGTCCGGAACAAAGCTTACCAGCGGTTGGACAAGGTGCTCTCGGAATCGAGTGCCGGGCTGATCGCACAGATTTGGTCGATCTTGTGCAACCATTGCACCATCAAGAAACTGCTTATTGTGTCGAAGCGGAACGCGCAATGAGTCAAGTACTGGGAGGAAGCTGTCAAGTGCCGCTTGGTGCTTTTGCAGAAATCAGCAACGGCACTCTTCATTTAAGAGGTTTTGTAGCACAACCTGACGGTAAGCATGTCGTCAGCGGTGAATTAACCGGCTCGCCAGAATGCGGCATTGCAATGGGACAGCAATTAGCTCAGAAGCTCAAACAAGAAGGTGCTGATCAGATTCTGGCAACCCTGGTAGTCACCGAAGGCTGGACATAAAGTTGTTAACCCAGAAACCATTAATTGACCTTAACATACTCATTACCCGTCCACTTCACCAATCCGCTTTTCTGGCGGAAGGCATCCGCGCTTTGGGCGGTAATCCGATTTTATTTCCGGTATTAGAAATAGCCGATATTACAGATCTAAATCCATTGAAGAATTTAATTAATCGTCTCGATGAATTTGATTGGGCGATATTTGTCAGTCCCAATGCGGTCAACAAAGCCATGAGTGTAATAATTCAACAACGCACATTACCCAAACGCTTAAAAATCGCCGCTGTTGGAAAAGGAAGCGCAAATACATTGAGTAATTATGGCATCAACGAAGTACTAGTCCCAACGGAACATTCTGATAGCGAAGCGCTACTTCGCCAGGAAGAATTACAGAATATGCAGGGTAAACGCGTGGTTATTTTTCGAGGCAACGATGGCAGGCAATTACTGGGTGAAACGCTTGTACGGCGAGGTGCTGTAGTCGAATATGCCGAATGCTATCTACGCAAGAAACCGGATATTGATGCTTCATCGCTTGTAACAGCTTGGTCACAAGGTGAAATCCATGCCGTTATTATCACCAGCAGCGAAGGATTGCATAATTTATTTGACATAATAGGCACGCTTGGCCAACAATTACTGAAATTGACTCCGATTTTTACAGCTCATGAACGTATTGCTCAGACGGCAAAGAATCTTGGGTTGGAAAGAATTGTAAAGACAACAGCGGGCGGGGATAAAGGTTTACTAGAAGGCTTACACTCATACTTTGATTCGTCACCAAACACAGTGATGCATAAAGAAAACGAATATGGAAAAAAATATTCAAAATAAAGTTAAATCAGTAAGACGTATCATCACATCTTTAGTATCTACCATAACTGGCATCACTCTAATTTGCCATCTACGATTCATTATTTACAACTGTCGATTCTACCGTAACGAGGAGAACATATGAAACTAATACTCTGGCTATTGGCACTTTTTGCCGTTGCTGTAGCGGTGACGCTTGCCGCTAAGTACACTACTGGGCATGCATTAATAGTAATGCCTCCTTACCAATTGGAACTGTCCCTGGATCATTTTATTATCGGACTAGTCGCGTTATTTTTTTTATTTTATATTGTTGTCCGGTTTATTTTGGGAATTTTTGGATACAATCAACGTCGCCGGTACAAAAAATCGAACATCATGTTAGTTTCTGGATTAAAAGCATATTTGGAAGGTAATTATATTAAGGCCCAAAAGAACACTGCCATTGCTTTGAAGCTGACTAACTCACCTATTATCGCGGCAATTAGTGCTGTAATAGCCGCCCGATCTGCACATGAACTTGGAGACAATAATGCTCGGGATGAATATCTCGCAATCGCAGCTAAAAAGGCGCCAAGAGAAAAATCGTTAAGGCTTATCGCAAAAGCTGATTTTCAATTAAGTGGTGGCCATCATAAAGAAGCGCTGGAAACCTTACAATCGCTATACGCCAATGGCGGATTGCAACCTTCTTCGGCTCTTCAGTTAGAATTAAAAGCACACCAACAAGCAAAAAATTGGGATGCAGTCATAGAGCTTGCTGACATCCTCGCAACCCGTCACTCTACGAATAAATCGCTGGTGAAAAAATTAAAGCACGATGCTCAAATGGAAAACATTAAGAACAAAGCTTCTGACCTGCGAACTCTTAATCAATATTGGCAACATCTATCACCTTTGGAAAAAATGGATAGCAAACTTGCCGTTGCGGCAACTCGCGCATATATCGCACTAGGAAACTGTAACACGGCTAATCAAATCATCGAACAAAATGTTCCGATTACCGGTGACAGCGAATTAATCGAACTCTATGCAGAGTGTCTGGATTATCATGTCAGCAGACAAATAGAGTGCGCAGAAATGTGGCTAAAAACCCACCCTAACAATGCGCAATTATTACTCACACTTGGTAAATTATGCACACACTGTGAACTCTGGGGTAAGGCCCAAAACTACCTGGAAGCAAGCTTATCCGTAGAACCTGGGCATAAAGCTCATTTTGCATTAGCTCAGTTAAATGAAAAATTAGGGAAGCATGAAGTTGCAATGGATCATTACAACCAAGGGTTAGAATTAACGCTTAAGCAATTGAACTAGAATGATTAATAATTCAATCGCATGATTTATGGATTGCTGGTTGAGGGTGTAAACACATCAGAGAAAAAGGCGTTCTTTGGTAAATTGCACTGGGTGGTAAAGTCATGATAGGCAGCCTTTACCATTGCCGGTGCGCCGCAAGCATACACTTGATGTGCAGTCATATTTTGAAAATCCTGCATTACCGCCTCATGAACCAGACCTGTTCTTCCTCGCCAATCGTCAGATAACAACGGCTCCGACAAAACTGGAATAAAAGTGAAATTATGATGCTCTTTTTGCCACTTGTCCGCTAACTCAAACAAATATAAATCAGCTCTTACTCGTGCCCCCCAATAAAGAATCATTTTTCTTGGAGTAGCTTTATTGCTTTCCTGAAAAAAAACATGCTCAAGAATACTTTTGATGGGTGCAAAACCCGTACCGCTTGCTAGAAAAATAATTGAATTTCCTTCAGGCGTTTCTCGCAAGAAAAATGAGCCTAGCGGCCCCGTGAAACGAAGCATATCTTTTACTTTCATTTCTGTAAAAACATACTCTGCAAATGCGCCGCCTGGATAATTGCGCGCATGCAACTGCAAGAATTCATCGTCATGAGGAGCATTTGCCAGGGAAAAACTCCGACGTTTGCCATCACTAAGCAAAATATCGATATATTGTCCAGCCAGAAACTGCAATCGTTGATTAACTGGGAGTTTCAAGGAAATAATCATTACATCGGGGGCGACTAACTCAAGTTTATGCACCTTACACGGCAAGGTTTTTATTTCAATATCTTTAGTAGCACTTATTTCATGGCATTCGATAACAAGATCTGATAAAGGTGTAGCACAACAAAATAATGCAATGCCTGCTTTTTTTTCTTCTGCACTTAGAGTTTCTTCATTGTAACTGCCATAATCGACTCTACCTTGTATGATTTTACCTTTGCAAATTCCACAGGAACCATTGCGACAACCATAAGGCAATGAAAAGCCTTCTCTCAAAGCAGCTTCAAGAATAGTTTCATCAGATTCCGCTTTAATGACATGGCCACTTGGCTGGATAATAATTTCATGCAACATTGAATAACAAACCAATAAAAAATATAATGGTTAAAATATAAGGCTATATGAAAAAAACACTATTAATTGTTGGGTGTGGTGATATTGCGCTTCGCACAGCACCGCTACTACTAAAGCGCTATCGAGTTCTTGGACTGCATCGCAATTTAAACAGCCTTGATCACTTACGGTCACTCGGCGTTATCCCAATTTACGGAGATTTAGACTATCCAGAGAGCCTTAAAAGACTCGCTGGGATTGCACAATTCATAGTACATCTGGCCCCCCCTCCCAATCTAGGCTTACAAGACGACAGAACCAAACACCTATTATCCGCACTTTCCAGACCAGCAAAAAATTATCGGGCGATTCTACCACAACGCCTTATCTATATCAGCACCAGCGGTGTTTATGGCAACTGTAACGGAGCATATATTGATGAAACATGCCCTGTGCACCCACAAACTGATCGAGCTATAAGACGCATTAACGCTGAAAAACAGATACGAAATTGGGGAAAACGGAATAATGTCTCTGTTTCCATCTTAAGGGTACCCGGCATTTATGCAGAAAACAGATTGCCGTTAGCACGGCTTCAAGAGAGACGTCCGGTGTTATTAGCAAGTGATGATGGTTATACTAATCATATCCATGCGGATGATCTCGCACAGATAATTTGCGCAGCTTTACTACATGGACGAACATGTAGAATTTACCATTCCAATGATGATTCTCATTTAAAGATGGGAGACTATTTTGATCTCGTAGCAACTCATTTTGATTTACCACTTCCTCCCCGCATATCTTTCCAGGAAGCTCGAGAACGCATACCACCTAGCATGTTTTCTTTTATGAAAGAATCCAGAAGACTTAAGAACGCACGTATAAAAAAAGAATTGCACATCCATTTATTGTATCCAACAGTCTCAGAAGGTATTCAAGCAGCAAAACTTCAAATTAATAAAACTTAAAATTTTTTTACCCATCAGCCACGGCTATGAAGTGTCTTACTAAGAATTTATAAAACTTTGCCGTAACACTTTAAGCAATTTCAACACTTTCTTAGTATTTCATTAACTTGAATTTAGATTCATCATGGGAGCTGATAAATTATGGCGACTGTAGCTACGCATAAAGAAAAGAAGTTAAAACAAACCAATTACTCGTGGGAAGGAAAAGATAAATCTGGCAAAGAGGTAAAAGGTGAAATGCGTGCAGCCGGAACAGTGGTCATTATCTCGACGCTTCGTCGCCAAGGAATCAAAGTAACTAAAGTTAAAAAAATCCAATCGAGCGGAAAAATTACCGAAAAAGATATAACACTCTTTACACGCCAATTAGCCACCATGATGAAATCAGGTGTACCATTACTACAAGCCTTTGATATAGTTGGAAAAGGGCACAATAATCGCGCCGTAGGAAAATTGTTACTTGACATTAAAACGGATGTAGAAACAGGCAGTAATCTAGCCGATGCTTTTCGCAAATATCCACTTTATTTTGATACATTATTTTGCAATCTAGTCGGAGCTGGAGAGGCTGCAGGTATATTGGATAGTCTACTTGACCGTTTAGCAACCTATAAGGAAAAAATTCAAGCAATCAAAGGAAAGATTAAATCTGCGCTCTTTTACCCTATTTCGATTATCGTCGTTGCTTTTATCATTACTGCAGTAATTATGATATTTGTAATTCCTTCCTTTAAAAGTCTTTTTGAAGGATTTGGAGCTGAGCTGCCTGCACCTACATTGATAGTTATGTCGATCTCAGATTTTTTCGTAGCGTATTGGTGGGCTATTATTGGCATACTGGGTGGCGGAATTTACGCTTTTCTTTATGCTTGGAAGCGCTCGATTCCGATGCAACGCGTTATGGATAAACTAATACTCAAACTACCTATTTTTGGAGAAGTCATTCGCAAAGCCACAATTGCACGCTGGTCACGGACACTTTCAACCATGTTTGCCGCAGGTGTGCCTCTAGTGGAATCGCTCGACTCTGTTGCTGGTGCAGCCGGAAATTATATTTATTACGAAGCCACAAAAAATATTCAGATCGAAGTCAGTACGGGTAATAGTTTAACATCTTCAATGGCTAGTACCAATTTGTTCCCCAGTATGGTCGTGCAGATGGTTGCCATTGGCGAAGAATCCGGTTCTCTTGATTCGATGTTGGGAAAAGTCGCTGATTTTTATGAAGCAGAAGTAGACGATGCTGTGGCTGCACTGTCGAGCCTGATGGAACCGATGATAATGGTTGTACTGGGTACGCTCATTGGTGGAATGGTAGTCGCAATGTATTTACCAATTTTCAAAATGGGAATGGTTGTCAGTTAAGCCCAATCTCGCAAGAACATCTGTTTAGTAACATAAATAACCATGTCGATCATATCCATCTTGCAAGACTCGCCGTCTTTTTTTATTGCGCTCATCACAATTATCGGTTTGGTGGTAGGCAGCTTCCTTAACGTTGTGATCTATCGCCTACCTTTGATGATTAAAAAAGATTGGCAACGCCAGTGCGCGGAATTACGTGGTGAATCCTATGAATCACAGCCAATTTTCAATCTTGTCAGTCCACGCTCTGCATGTATTCATTGTGGTCATAAAGTAACTGTGTTGGAAAATATTCCAATTGTTAGCTATATTGCCCTGCGCGGTCGCTGTTCTCAATGCCATGCTCACATTTCACTTCAATATCCTGCAGTAGAAGCTATAACAGCGCTTCTGAGCGGATTTATCGCTTGGTTTTTTGGATTTAGTATTATCACAATGGCAGCATTAATCTTTGTATGGGCACTCATCGCATTGGCTGTTATTGATCTCAATACACAATTATTACCTGATGATATAACATTACCTTTGTTATGGATTGGCTTAATTGTCAACATGAACAACCTCTTTACTACAATTGATTCAGCAATTATTGGCGCCATACTGGGTTATTTATCCCTGTGGTTGATTTATTGGAGCTTTAAGCTGATGACAGGAAAAGAAGGTATGGGTTATGGCGACTTTAAATTGCTATCCGCCATCGGCGCATGGCTAGGCTGGAGCATGCTCCCACTTGTCATATTATTTTCATCATTCGTGGGTGCGATTGTTGGAATTGGTTTAATTATCGTCTGTAGACTCAAGAAAAACATCCCTATGCCATTTGGACCTTATTTAGTTGCCGGGGGACTGATCGCCTTATTTTGGGGTGAAAAACTAAATCATACTTATCTAAAATTATTTTAATCAATGGTTTTTATAGTTGGACTCACCGGAGGAATTGGTTGCGGAAAAACTAGTACTAGTGAACTTTTCTCTAATCTAGGGATTACTGTCATTGATACTGACATAATTGCTCGAGAATTGACACAATCCGACGGACTGGCTATTAGCACGATACAAAATTGTTTCGGAAATCATTTTATTACCGCGGATGGCTCTCTAGATAGAGATAAAATGCGTAACCTAATATTTACGGATAACGCGGCACGAAGCAAACTTGAAAAAATTCTTCATCCTCTTATTCTGGAAGAAACAATAGCACGTATCAAAAAAATCAATTCTCCCTACGCTATTGTCGTAATACCACTGCTCCTTGAGAAAGGCGACTATGATAATATTATTCAGCGAGTTCTTGTAGTCGATTGCGATGAACAATTGCAACTCTCAAGAACTATAGCACGTACCAATCTACCAGCGGAAAAAGTAGAAGCCATTATCGCCACGCAAATTTCCAGAGAGATGCGACTACAAAGAGCAGATGATATTATTATCAATAATTATGATATTCACCATTTAAAACAGCAGGTACTTGATAGGCATAACCAATACTTGCTTCTTTCAAAAAAGCAATCGAAGATTTAGTACGCACAAACCTGTTGTCAATAATTATTTGAGAAATTAATTTTCATTTGTGAAATGCTTGTGCTTAAGGCAAGATTATAAGTTTCACACTTCTCTATCGATTCAATTTTATTGTGATTAGTTACGAGCATCCATTAAATGAACGTATCCGTACTCTGTTACGACTAGAAAATTTATTTAGCAAAATAGATTTTTTCTCAAACAAGGATAATGCTATTGAGCATCACGCATCTCTTATTGCATTATTTGAGATCTTAGAAATTACAAGCCGAGCAGACATTAAATCAGATTTATTGCAAGAACTTGAGAGACAAAAACAAGCACTTGAGATGTTAAGAAAGAATCCGAATGTCTCTGAAACAGTGCTCGATGAAGTACTCTCAAGCATAAAAATTACTTTTAGAGAAATGTTGGACTTTCCAGGGAAAGTTGGCGAACATTTACGTGAAAATGAATGGTTAATGTCCATTAAGCAACGTAATAGTATTCCGGGAGGAGGTTGTGTATTTGACTTGCCTTCCTATCATTATTGGCTAAATTTGGATTCTAATCAGCGCCACAAAGACATTCAAACATGGCTAACACCTTTTCTACCCATACGAAACGCCTTTGGAATTGTTCTATTTTTGTTGAGGAAAAGTGGTCGGACTGGCAAGTTTGTGGCAAATCAGGGAGTATTCCAGCAAACTGGCACAGCGTTTTCAGCCCACATGCTAAGGCTGACTGTAAATAGCGACTTACCTTGTATACCCGAGATCAGCGCGAATAAATATGCACTAAACATTCGTTTTGTTCCTTTCCAATCCGAACAGAGGAACAAAACGTACGAAGGTGACGTTGACTTTGAAATCACCTTTTGTAATTTATGATAACCAAATTAATTCCCTAAAACAGCGATTCTCATGACATTCTTGCCTAGCGGGGTTGTCAGTCACGGACAGAACCTGCATAACAGTCATACTCTGCCGGAGATATTACGACATGTTGAGATTTCGCGAGGGAAAGCTGCCAGGCAAGCCGTATGCGATCGCGGCTACCGCGGCAAACGTGAGATCAATGGAACGCAGATCATTTTGCCTGGAAAGGCGCTCAAGAAGGATACCCGGTACCAGAAAGACAAGAAGCGAAAACAATGCAGGAAGCGTGCCGCAATTGAATCCATTATCGGCCATTTGAAGTCGGATTATCGAATGGCAAGGAACTATCTGAAAGGTGCTATCCGCTATCGGCTATCGCATCAACCTTCTGAGGCTGCTTGCGCCTGGAATCTGAAACAATGGCTGGTGGTCATTTTTTGACTCTTTTTCACATGGCGAAAACTGCAAATTTATCGGATTCCTTGATCGAAATCTAAACTACACGGGTATGCATTTTGATTGGTAGCCGTTTTCTCAGGCGGCTTTTCAATAACAACAACTGTTATTTGTTACTTTTTCAGGGGCGACTAGCCTAAAGCAATGCGATTATTGATTTGCCCGAGAGATTGCTCAACCTGATCAACCAAAATTAGACACAACTCGCCATCTTCAAGGTTCGATAGTGCTTTATCAATTGCAATAGCTTCACCTACGATCTCACTAACCTTCTGCGTACGTTTGGCATTACCCAGTCCTTCTCGTAACAAAGACAATACCTCGCCATCGGCGCGGCCGCGCTGACATTGGTCTTGATACAATACAACTTCATCAAATGCATCACCAAGTATTCGAGTCTGTTGACGAATATCTTCATCACGCCGGTCACCAGCAGCGCTAATAACCACAGAGCGCTTTTTGGATGGGATATTATCAATAGCACATACGAGCGCTTTTATTGCATCTGGATTATGCCCATAATCAGCAATCAAAGTAGCATTACGGTAACTAAATAAATTAAAACGGCCTGGTGCGGTCTGTGCATCGTTTACAAAATCAGCCAACCCCTTACGAATAATTGCCCACTCTAACCCCAATGCCCAACCCGCCCCAATAGCCGCCATTGCATTCTCAATTTGAAAATAAATACTGCCATTCTTTGTTAACGGAATTTCACTCAATGGAATGCGATATTCGCCTTTTTCGTCCAAAGCAACGATACTACGATTATCAACAAAAATAATCCTTTTATGCTGGGCGCGATGCATAGCCAGTACCGGATTATGCGCATCTTGAGCAAAAAAGATAACCGAACCGGGGCAATGCTCTGCCATACTGACTACTAACGGATCGGCTGCATTTAGCACAGCATAGCCGCTTGAAGCTACGTTTTGTACAACAATACGTTTAACAATAGACAATTCTTCCGGAGTATTGACATAAGCAATACCCAAATGATCGCCCATACCAATATTTGTTACGACAGCGACATCACAACGATCGAATCCCAACCCCTCACGCAGCAATCCACCGCGGGCTGTTTCTAGGACCGCTGCATCGACATGCGGATGAAACAAAATATTTCTTGCACTTATGGGACCGCTGCAATCGCCAGTTTCGATACATTGCCCATTTATATACACTCCATCAGTGCAAGCTACACCTACACGCTTACCATTTTTATCAAGAATATTAGCAATCAAACGAGCAGACGTAGTTTTACCGTTTGTGCCTGTTATCGCAATAACCGGAATACGCGCATCATTCCCCTTGGAAAACATATTTTCAATAATAGCCTCACCTACAGCGCGTCCTGTGCCAAATGACGGTTGCAAATGCATGCGCAAACCTGGAGCAGCATTAACTTCGATAATACCTCCACCCTGTTCTTCTAAGGACAGTTTCACATCATTACAAACAACATCCACACCACAAATATCCAACCCCACAATCTTTGCGGCTTCAATTACACGCGCTGCCAGCTCAGGATGAACATCATCGGTAACATCGCTTGCCGTCCCGCCAGTTGACAAATTAGCATTACTACGCAGCACAATGCGCGCATCTTTTTCCGGGATTGAATCGGCAGTTAATCCCTGCAATGCTAAATGAGCGCAAGAAGTCTCATCGATGGAAATTTTAGTTAATGAAGAAACATGACCTTCTCCTCGCATTGGATCACGATTAATTTGCTCGACCAACTTACGGATATTATGAATCCCGTCACCAATAACGTGTGGCGGATCGCGTCGTGCAGCCGCAACCATTTTATTACCAACAACAAGCATGCGAAAATCATATCCAGGAACATAACGCTCAACCAAAACATTGTCACTAAACTCGGCAGCTATCAGATAAGCCGCTTTTACTTGTTCAGCATCAACAAGATTGACTGTAACACCTTTACCTTGATTACTGTCAAGTGGTTTCACGACTACGGGTGCACCGATCTCAGACGCCGCTGCCCATGCGTCATCAGCATTTTTTACATTTCGACCTAGTGGAACGGGAATTCCTGCTGCATGAAGCAATGTTTTAGTCAATTCCTTATCTTGCACGATTGATTCAGCAACAGCGCTTGTCATATCGCTTTCGGAAGCTTGAATACGTCGCTGCTTACTTCCCCAACCAAGCTGCACTAGGCTGCCTTCGGTCAGTCGACGAAAAGGAATACCCCGTGCAACTGCGGCTTGCACAATAGCATTCGTACTAGGTCCCAAACGTATATCTTCATTAAGTTCGCGCAATTTCGACAAAGCATCATTTATATCAAATTCAGTATCTTTAATAACTGCATTACAAAAAAATTGCGCCATTTCAAATGCAAACTTACCAACTTTTTCTTCACTGTATTCTACGATCACTTGATATGTATTTGCTTCAGGTGTTTTAACCGTATTACTAAAAGTTACCGGACAACCAGCTTTAACTTGCAAACCTAGCGCAACGGACTCAAGCACGCAAGCAATCGGGATAGCCTCACGGTGACTGGCAAGTTCCGGAAAGGGAATCTCTGGGAAGCCTTCACGTAAACGTAATTCAAAAGCAGGTATTTTATTGATATTTGCCTCCAATTCACTACAAAGAATAGTAGCTTCTATGGAAGTATATTGACTCCATAAATTTGGTCCACGCAACGTTCGAATACGCAATACTTTCATAATTTGATTCCTTGAATTTGTAGATTAGCAAAATAATCCTGATTTTCCGGTTTATATTCATTTTGAGTAAATCCAAAGGCTGCAATCCCAATCCGTATAAGATCAGACCTAATACCCAACGCCCAGGCAGCACCTATAGCGGCCAAGATGTTCTCTATCTCTTGCAAACTGTGCCCAGTGATATCTGAGAATATGTCCGTCAATTTAATCAACGGTAATTCATAAGCACCGGTAACCAGCACAATAGAGCTGTTATTTCGTAGTATCACGGCTCGTTTACCCTGCGTAGGGCCTGTCCCGCTGATACGATGTTGAGTGATCACCGGTAAATCTGGCTCGGTACTGAAGAAAATAACTTCACCGTGGCACAGCTCAGACATTTCCACCAATATTTCATCTTTAGCATTGAGAATCGCAGCACCAATAGGTAGGCGGATATCTTTTTCCACGTCATCAACCGCTGCAGATGTAGGTGTCACCACATCAACTTGTGTCCGCAGTACATTGAAAACTTGCTTATGTGTCTCAACACCATGCCGATTAAAATGATAAGACGCATCAACATTAGTGATTACACCTACATCGCAGCTATCGTAAGCTAACCCTTCATTCATAAGCACGTCAAAACCGTTCTCGAACACAGCTGCCTCAACAGTTGGATTCATTAAGGTACGATTTGCTGCTGCCCAGCTAGCGCTGTTCTTTTTATCAATTTTTCTATAATCCAGATAAAGTCCATCACTACATGCTAAGCCAGTTTTTTTTCCGGAAAGAATCAGCAGCCTTGCAACCAAATACGAAACGGCTGTTTTGCCATAACTACCGCTAATTCCGACGATAGGAATGCGACCATTGTCGTGATTTGGAAAAAGATGTGTAACTATTGCTTTACCTACGGGCCGAGGTGTGCCTACCGCAGGTTTAATATGCATCAATAAACTAGGACCCGCGTTTACCTCGACAATCGCGCCGCCTTGGTCGCTTAATGGGTAAGAAATATCGCTCGCCACTAAATCAATACCCGCAATATCCAATCCAACAACACGCGCCGCGAGTGATGCAATAGCGGCAGTGTTTGGATGCACTTGATCCGTCACATCGAACGCATGATTACCATTGCGTTGAATCACAACCCTGATGCCAGCAGGAACAACTGAATCGCTATGATAACCCTGACGCGCAATTTCAATTTGCGCCGCACTATCAATGCGAATCAAGTTCAACGGATGATCTTCCGTAGTTCCTCGACGAGGGTCAGAATTAATTTGCAACATAATTAATTTGCTGATCGTCGAGATACCATCTCCAATAACTGATACCGAATCGCCCCGGGTTGCTGCCACAAGCTGTCCGCCAACAATTAATAAACGATGCTCAGTACCCGCAATATATTGCTCAACCAACACACCGGTGCCTTCCTTGAGTGCTGCGTGATAAGCTGACTCAATTTCTTCCCGCTGACTTAACTCAATAAAGACGCCCCGACCATGATTACCGTCACAAGGTTTAATGACAACCGGTAAGCCAATTTCATTAGCCGCCTCCCAAGCATGTTCCGCACTTTCAACCACACATCCTTCTGGAACCGGAACTCCGCAAGACTGCAATAACGCTTTTGTCAAATTCTTATCACGTGAAATACTCTCTGCAATAGCAGGTGTTCGATCCGTTTCCGCAGTCCAAATATGCCGACAACGGACGCCATATCCAAGTTGAACAAGATTTCCTTTAGCAACAAGTCGGATAGCCGGAATATTACGCGCTGTTGCGGCATCAACAATGCACGCTGTTGAGGGTCCAAGCCAAAGTGAATCAACCATATCCCGTAAATGCTGAACTGCCGCATCAACATCATACGAAGGATTCGGTATCTGCTCGAAGTTCATAGCTGCCAATACCAGGTCACGCGCTAAATGCAACGCAGTACGTGTAATTTCTTCATGCCATGCGCTTAATGCAACTTTATATACACCTCTCACAGAGGTTTCACGCGCCCTACCAAAACCACCTCGCATACCCGCTAAATTTTGCAACTCCAATGTTACATGTTCAAGAATATGACAAGGCCACGTACCTTCTTTTAACCGCCGCAGAAATCCGCCACGTTCTTCGTAACTACAGCGGTGCTCGATGAGTGATGGCAACCATCCTGATAAACGCTCGTAAAAGCCTGGAATTTTATCGGAAGGAAAGTCTTCCAAATCCCCAATATCGACAGTTGCTTCCAAAGCCGGGTAATAAGTCCAGAGATTGGGTCCGTTTAAGTGTTTGATTTCAATAAGTTTGATATCTCTCTCATTAATGCTATTTGAATTAGGCATAAATCCGAATCAGGTAGTTAAGACATTGAGGTTATTAACGCAGCGCAACCAAATTGGTTTACAAGAGAAGAAAAATAATTCTCAGACACATTAATTATAAAAAATGATCCAATAACTTACGGCTATTACGATCAAGTAACAAACGATCACGAATCAAAAAATGAATACCAAAACTATCCGTAATCATAAATGATGATGGCGTTAATCGGCGAACGTCTTCCTCGCCTTTTAGGACAAATAACACTTCCCCGCGATCCGTTTCAACTTGCCAAGTACTTGGGGTAGTAAAACTCGAAACTTTGCACAAACGTTTTATTTCCGGCATAAATTCCCTGCTCGATAACTCTTCCTCAATGAGATTTCGATAATCACCGGGCAAAACAGCCAAACATTCTATCCATATCAATTCATGGCCGTGACAATCTACCAAGGCGATTCCTTGATTGGGATTAGTAATTGGAAAGCCTCTAATTGGAACAACACCTTCTTGGACTGCTCCATGTTGATCTCTAAAGACTAGCCTGCCAAAGGCATTGCGGGTTAACTGAAATTTTGGCATATGACTCACTTAAGTTCCCCTGCTGCACTATGTTCGATGCGCGGAGCATATCCCCGATCTTCGTCATCGACATTACGGGCTTGAGCCTGATACAGGCGGTAATAATAACCTTCTCGCGACATTAGTTCCGAATGATTGCCGATCTCAACAACTCTGCCACGATCAAGCACAATCAGTCGATTGGCTTCTTGCAAGGTAGATAAACGATGTGCGATCGCAATCGTCGTACGACCACGCACGAGGTTATCCAAGGCTTTCTGAATGTCCTTCTCAGTAGTTGTATCCACTGAAGAAGTCGCTTCATCCAGTATTAAGATACGTGGATCAATTAATAGCGCGCGTGCTATTGAGATGCGCTGGCGCTCTCCCCCTGAAAGCGCTTGCCCCCGCTCGCCAGCAAGCGAATCATATCCATGCGGTAAGCGCAGAATAAACTCATGGGCGTGCGCTGCACGCGCAGCCGACACAATTTCAGCATGCGTTGCATCGGGTTTACCATAAGCAATATTTTCCGCAATAGTGCCATAGAATAGAAAAGGCTCTTGGAGCACCAAACCAATATGTTTGCGATATTCAGTAACGGGCAATGATCGGATATCATACCCATCGATTAAAATTTTTCCTTCGGTCACATCATAAAAACGGCAAATTAGATTCACCAATGTACTTTTCCCCGAACCGCTGTGTCCAACCAAGCCGATCATTTCACCCGGTTTGATCTCAAGATTGATATCATGCGCGATAGTACGTGTTCCGTAACGAAAACCAACGTTGCGCAGCTCGATCTGACCTTTCACTGTTTTCAAATGAACAGGATTAGGAGATTCCGGAACGCTAGAGACATGATCCAAGATATCGAAAATACGTTTAGTTCCAGCGGCAGCTTTTTGTGTGATCGATACAATGCGACTCATCGAATCCAATCTGATATAAAACCGGCCGATATAGGCAAGAAAAGCGGTTAGCACACCGACCGTAATTTCATCATTCGATATTTGCCAAATGCCAAATACCCACACAACCAATAACCCCACCTCAGTTAATAAAGTCACTGTCGGTGTAAATAATGACCAAATTCGATTTACGCGGTCATTGATCTGCAAATTTCTTTGATTTGCAGCATGAAAACGCGCCGCCTCTCTTTTTTCTTGAGCAAACGCTTTAATAACTCGTATACCTGGAATGGTGTCAGCAAGTACATTGTTTACTTCAGCCCAAATACGATCGACTTTCTCAAAACCAATTCTTAAACGGTCACGAACCAGATGAATTAACCAAGCAATAATAGGAAGCGGCACCAGCGTCACTAATGCCAACCAAGGATTGATTGAGATCAGAATTACTGCGGTCATTGCAATCATGATGACATCTGTGGCGAAATCAAGTAAGTGCAAAGAAAGAAATAGATTGATTCGATCGGTCTCAGCACCGATGCGCGCCATCAAATCCCCAGTGCGTTTACCGCCGAAATATTCCTGGGAAAGATTAAGTAAGTGTTCATAAGTAGTTGTACGAAGATCGGCGCCGATACGCTCGGATACAAGCGCCAGCATATAAGTTCTTGCCCATCCCAGCACCCAAGCCAGAACAGATGCACCCAGCAATCCGGAGAGATACAATGCGACTAATTCGTTATTGATCGGGCGGCCGTTTTGATAAGGTATTAACACATTATCCATTAGCGGCATGGTCAAATAAGGCGGTACCAGTGTTGCCGCAGTGCTACATAGCGTTAACAAAAATCCAATCAGTAGGCGCCCTTGATATGGCTTTGCGAAACGCCACAATCGCAGTAACGTCCATGTGGATGGCGGAACGTTGTTTTGTTTTTCACAAACCGGGCATTCACTCTGTCCTGTGGCCATCACAGCACCACAGGCTGAGCACTGATTTAGTGCATCTGCAATTCGAGGAGGCCCACTGGTTGTAAAATGGCTGTCACGTTGTTGAGTAAAGGATGCAATCAACCGATTAACTGCACTATCGTTACCTAATCGGTAGCGCCAATGCGCCAACCGCGAATGCGCATCGAACAACTCTAAACACCCTATCCCTGCATGATCGCGTTGAATCAGCAGTAGGTCCTGCCGATAAGACCATGTTTGCCATATATCACTGGCATACATTTTAGCCAACAAGCGTTGATTGGTAACAACCACAATACCTTTTGAAAAATGCAATTGCAAATCCAGATCAGTTTCAATCCAAGCCATCACATTTTCCTCATCGTTTAATTGTGATTTGATAGCCTCACTCCAAGTTTGCGATAAATGATCGATTGAAAAATGATGAAACTGCTGCATGAGCTACGTTGCCAAGGAATGTAAAAATTTGTTTTGAAGAAGTTTAAATGAACGGAAGCTTTTATTTTATAACGACGATTACATTAACTTTTAATCAGATCAAACCACATCGTTATTCAATTACTGTTGACCTGTAAGCAGATGATAGGATTCAATTAACGGCGCATTCTGATGCGTAGATATACTTGAGAAACAGAGATTCAGTAACTAATGCTTCACAATAAGCTATTTATTGAATAACTAAACTTTCCTCAATTTCATTGTCGATATGTTCGTTCGACTGCGAATCCATATCCAGATCAAATTCATCATCACTTCGAGTTTCTAATGAACCATCATCTTCTGATATTGTTTCATCATTGATATAAGCATCAGTCGACACGTCATCATCCTGCTCTGATTCATGGTCAATTTGATCGTCTGTTGACAATTCATCGACCAACTGGAGCACATTATCAATGTATGTCTCTATTGATGATTCATCACTTGATTCTTGTTCATTATCCAAAACTGCATTTGTTGATTTATCATCAATTAACACCGTAGTTTCTACAGCGGATTTACCCTTTTCTAGAAATTGCCAATAAGTCGCAGAAACCAGAGCGAAAGCAAACAACATAATTAATAGCAATATCAATTTCCCAGTATGAAAATGATGCGAATCATGTTCACCGAAGGCGGAAGTACCGTTACCTGAATTAATGATTTCATAGCTAGATTGGCAATTCTCCAGAGCCAAGCGACGAGCAGATTGCAACCGATAGAGCGTACTTTGCTTAATATTCTCACTTGCACCAGCATCCAATAGCTTTGCAATTTTTTTACCTAACTCTTGCTCGTTCATAATTTAACCCCTTTTTCACCGAGTATCGAAGCCAGCGTGTGAACCGCTCTTGAACAGTGCGTTTTTACACTTCCTTCCGAACATTTCATTATTGCTGCCGTTTCCGCCAAACTCAATTCTTCCCAATAACGCAGTATAAATGCTTCGCGTTGACGCACGGGAAGAATTTTAATTGCTTCTTCAATTAAATCAATTAATTGTGCTTTCTCAAGCTGAGCTTCAGGCTCTTTGGATTTTTGCTTTACTGGTAAAGTTTCTAGAAAATCAGTGTCTTCTTGATCCTTGTCTTGATCGCTTGGCATTAATGCTGAAAACAACGTAATCCATAATGAACGGGTCTTCTGCCGTCGGTAATAATCACGAATAGTGTTTTGTAGTATTCGCTGAAACAGCAGAGGTAACTCCTCTACCGGTTTTGAAGCATACTTCACCGTAAGTTTCATCATGGAATCTTGAACGATATCCAAAGCAGCTTGTTCATCTTGTACCGCAAACAAAGCTTGTTTGTACGCTCGCCGCTCGATTTCAATTAAAAAATCTGAAAGTTCTTCTCGTGTTGCCAGAATTGCCAACCTTTCTATCAATAATTAAACATGATTTACAAAAGTTTAGGCTAACATGTATAAAATTTTTGTAAAATACAAAAGGATATTGCATCCGTAGCTCACAAGATTAAACGATATAGGCATAACTTTATAAAATATTAATATATTTATTTATAATCATACAGCTAACTAAAATCACGAATTCACATAATCTTTCTACAACATGCAATCATAAACTGAAAGCACCAAAATTGACCTAGCGATGACAAACTCCTATGCATAAACATATTGTTAATTGCCCACATTGTGGAAAAAAAGTACTATGGGAAGCTTCAAATCAATTCAAACCATTTTGCTCCGAGCGCTGCAAATCTCATGATCTTGCCCAATGGGCACAGGAAACTTACAGAATTTCAGAGCCGGATAACACTTCACAAAATAAAGAGCCGACTGGTTTCTGATCATAAAAGAAATCGGTTAGCAATCTAACTTCTGAATTACATATCAGATTTATTAATTTATTTAGCTAGCGAAAGCCGACAGTAAAAATTAAAAATTCTAATTTTTTTGCCATTTCATTAAAACAATTTGAGCTGTTCTTTTTAAAAAGATAGTTTAAAATTATATTGTTACAATGCCTCGTATTATCGCAATACCGTGCCCGCCCATTTCCTGGGCAATCAATAAATCTTTGGAACTTAATCCGCCCAAAGCATAAACCGGAAGAGAATAGTCACAAGTCAGCTTGGCAAATCGTCTCCAACCCAGCGCCGATTGATCAGGATGGCTAAGTGTTGGCTGAACCGGTCCAAGAACAACAAAATCCAATTCCAACTGCTCTGCCGCAAACAGTTCTTCGCTGTTATGACAGGATGCACTACATAGTCCATATGTCGGATCCGGGCGGGTTGACATTGCCATAAGTTGCGCCGAAGTAAAATGCACCCCGTCGGCACTTATTTCGCGAGCCAATTCAGGATCGCCATTGATCATTACTTTCGCTCGATAGGCGCGCGAAAGGGCTAATACTTGCCGGGAAAACTCTCGCAGTTCCTCCGCTGCCATGCTCTTCTCACGAACTTGCAACAATCGCAAACCTTTTTTCAATCCCTCTTCAATTTGCTCTAATGCAAGCTTAATACCAATTTCAGTGGCTCGTGTAATCGCATAGATAGGTGGCAATAAAAGCATCCGTAAGATAGCATCGTTGGCAGGTAAAATAGGTGATACCTCAACTTGATGGGGAAATTGCCAGAATAATCCTTGTTTTTCTCTGGGTGCCAATTTGCCTGTCCATTCCACGACGCGAAAAAAATGCAATCGCACCGTGGCATGGGGATAACTAAAAATGCGGGTTATCCAAGGATATGCAATGCTGATTTGAATCCCTAATTCTTCCCATAATTCTCGACTGAGTGCATCAAATAAGGATTCATGTTTTTCGACCTTGCCGCCCGGAAATTCCCAGTAACCGGAATATATTTTTCCTCCCGGTCTACGCGTCAGCAAAAATTGACCATCGGGTCTTACGATAACAGCTGCAACGACTTCAATAATAGGAATTGATCCGGTAATGGATAAATTGGAAGAATGATTCATCTCCTAACCGCGTTAATGAGTCATTGAATTCTTTCTGCCAGCTTGATCGCGTGCAAACTGCCAAGCGACACGGCCACTGCGCGAGCCACGTTCCAATGCCCACTGCAACGCTTCGGTGCGCACTAAATCCGTCATTTCAGGAATACCGAAATAAACCAGCCAGTAACGCACGATTTCCAAATAATGATCCTGATCGAAGGGATAGAATGATAACCATAAGCCAAAACGCTCCGACAAGGAAATTTTTTCCTCAATCGCTTCACTTGGATGCACTTCCTCGCCGATGTGGCGTGTATCTAAATTGTCGTGCATGAATTCCGGCACCATATGGCGCCGATTCGACGTCGCATAAATCAGGACATTATCGGAAACCGCAGCGATCGAACCATCCAGCACCACTTTAAGTGCTTTATATCCTGGTTCGTCGGTTTCGAAAGATAAATCGTCAGAAAAAATAATAAAGCGTTCCGGGCGCCGATAAATTTTCTCGACGATATCGTGCAGATCAATCAGATGATGTTTTTCCACTTCGATCAACCGCAATCCATCCTTGGCGTATTTTCTCAGCAACGCCTTGATCAAAGATGATTTTCCCGTTCCGTGAGCACCTGTCAGCAATACATTATTGGCCGTAAATCCTTGCACAAACTGCTTGGTATTCTGATCAATCCGTTGTTTCTGATCGTCAATTCCACATAATGCATCGAGTGTAATGCAATGTGGATGCGTCACCGCCTCGATATAACCGCTGTTACCTTGCCTGCGCCATCTGAAAGCAATGTCTGTTTGCCAGTCTGGATCCGGCCGTGCAGATGGTATTAGTTTTTCCAGGTAGTTGAGCAGCCTATCCGCCCGTTCATATAGTTTGTCAAAATCATTCATGAGAATTGAACCGGTTTAACTGCGATAACTGGCGTTAATCCTGACATAGTCATAAGAAAAATCGCACGTCCAGACAGTAGTTGAAACCAAGCCACGATTCAACACAACCCGCACGGTAATCTCAGGTTGATTCATGACGCGTTGCCCATCTTCTTCACGATAACGCGAAGCCCTGCCACCATGCTCAGCAACCAATATGTCATCCAGATACAGTTGGATGCCGCTCACATCCAAATCGTCTATGCCCGCATAACCAATCGCCGCCAGAATACGTCCAAGATTCGGATCTGAAGCAAAGAAGGCCGTTTTAATCAATGGAGAATGAGCAATAGCATAAGCCACTTTGATGCATTCAGCCGAATTTTTACCGGCATCGACCTGCACAGTTATGAATTTTGTAGCCCCTTCGCCATCGCGCACAATCATTTTGGCTAAATCGGCAGCAACAGCGGTAACTGCCTCTTGCAACACTGAATACGCTGCGCCGTCCTGGCGGGTGATCGCTCTATGACCAGCTTTCCCAGTAGCTAGTAAGATAAATGCGTCATTTGTAGATGTGTCGCCATCCACTGTAATGCGGTTAAATGAGTGATCAGCCGCATGACGCACCATTGACTGCAACAAGTCCGGAGCAATGTCCGCATCGGTGGCAACGTACCCGAGCATGGTCGCCATATTGGGGCGAATCATGCCGGAACCTTTGGCAATCCCCGTAACCGTCACCGTTTTGCCATCAATCTGCACCTGCCGAGACGCCGCCTTTGGCACGATATCTGTAGTCATGATCGCATGTGCTGCGTTAAACCAGTTATCCGCCTTGCAATTGGCTACAGCTGCGGGCAAACCGGCCACAATCTTATCCAACGGCAACGGCTCCATAATTACACCAGTGGAAAAAGGAAGCACCTGTTGCGTGGCACAACCCAGCAGCCTGGCTAATTCGGCGCAACTTGCCACGGCATGCTGAATTCCCGCTTCACCCGTTCCTGCATTGGCATTCCCAGTATTTACCATCATTGCGCGGATAGCCGATGAATAAGTCAGATGCTGTTTAGCTACAATCACCGGCGCAGCACAAAAGCGATTCTGTGTAAAAACGCCACTGACATGCGAACCCTCATCCAGCACCATTACCAGTAAATCTTTTCGACCAGGCTTTTTGATGCCTGCCTCCGCAACTCCGAGCGTAATGCCCGAGATGGGTAATAAATGACCGGGGTGTAAAGTTGAGATATTGACAGGCATAATCAATAATTAGCTTCTTGTAAAATGACGTTATGCTACCGCATCTGTGACAACATGTTATAAAAATTCTAATAACGAACTGACAAATCAACCGCTGGCATTTCTTTATGCTTCATCTAAAAATAACAATCCCAGATAGCTGGATTTATGCATACAATTAAGGAGAAATTCTGTTGAAAAAGGGATAGTAGAATTCGAAATACGTGGAATCAGTTATCCAACAAAAAACCCCGAATTACCGGGGCTCTTTGTTTACTTAAGCTTTACACTCAATTTTACTGAGGCACGATATTCGATGCCTGTCTGCCTTTGGGGCCTGATGTAATTTCGAAGGTAACGCGCTGTGCTTCGCGTAATGATTTGAAACCACTGCTGTTGATTGCAGAGAAATGTGCAAATAAATCTTCTCCACCGTTATCTGGGGTAATAAAGCCAAAACCTTTAGCGTCATTGAACCATTTAACTATACCTGTTGCCATGTGTTGATTTCCTTAATAATTAATAAATTTATTTCTAACTACACTGTTATGTAGTGACCATCGAATATCAAGGAAAAGGCTCAACCATTAGCATCACATTTCACAACTTGAATCCAAAAGACCACTATAAGATACACGTTTCCACGCAAAGTTCAAGCATTCATCAGAAATCGTGATGTAGTTTTCCGCATTAAAGCAATACTTATCCATTTTTTCCTTGATCTTGAAATGTAACGATGTTTTACCCCTTTATTTCTCAAATATAAAAAATGCAATTGTACGAAAATGACCTTAAAGGTAATATTCATACAATTAATGGGTATTTCAACGAATGAACACTATCAAGCAAATAGTTACTTTGAAACAAATTGCCAAAGCAGGGATCTCTACTGCCGCTACGTTATTTTTACTTCTCGCAATCAGTCCGAATTCGCTACAAGCCAATCCCCTTCATGCTTCAATTGCAGTGGACGCAAAAACAGGGGAAGTACTGCACGAGTTGCATGCCGATGCCATTCGCTACCCGGCTTCTCTAACTAAAATGATGACGCTTTATATGCTTTTCGAAGCATTGCAACAGCGCAAATTGAGCTTGGATTCGCGCATGCCGGTATCCATGCACGCAGCATCGATGCCATCAACCAATATCAACCTGCGCGCAGGCGAAACTATCGGTGTTCGTGATGCGATTGCCGCACTCATAGTGCGATCCGCCAACGATGTTGCGGCTGTGGTAGCCGAAACCTTAGGTAAAACGGAAGCTAATTTTGCGCGTATGATGACAGACAAGGCACGTGCAATGGGTATGCGCGCCACTACTTTTCGCAATGCCTCCGGTTTGCCGCACAGTGAACAAAAAACAACAGCGCGCGACCTGCTTACATTATCTACGCGCTTAATGAAGGATTTTCCGCAATACTATCACTTTTTCTCGACGCAATCGTTTACTCACAAAGGCATAACCTACAATAGTCATAATCGTATGCTGCGCAACGCACGTGGCGTAGATGGTTTAAAAACGGGTTTCATTCGTGCGTCAGGTTTCAACGTCGCCACCTCGGCTAAACGAGGTGATCGTCGTATCATTGCCGTAGTAATGGGCGGACATACTGCCGTTGCCAGAGATCAGTACATGTCTCAATTGCTGGATCGCAGTTTCAGTCAAGGCATGGCAATCCCAACTATGGCTAATAATACTAGTAATGGGCATATAAAACCGGTTGCGCGTCCAACCAATATAGCACGTACGGCACCCCAATCAACCGAAGTAAAGAGAGAGGCACCTGGTTCAAGCGGGACTGCTCCGGTCATTCAAGCCAAAGTCCCTATTCATCCTCCAAAAAATGCGGTATTGACAAGTAAAAATTGGGAAGTACAAGTTGGCTCTTATCAGGCTCACGAAAGAGCACATGCTCAGGCACAAGCAGCTACGCGTTGGATACCTGGTGAAGTAGTCGTAACTGAAGTAAAAATCAGCAATCAAAAACTTTATCGCGCCCGGCTTGTGGGATTGCAAGAAAATCAAGCACGTATGGGCTGCCAGAATCTATCACGACAACGAATGGAATGTTTGGTGATACGTTCACAAGGTTAGCTACACAATGCAGTGCACGCATCTATTGCAATTAGAAAACTTTGGCTAGATCAGTCAGGCCACTATCAATGCATATTGATCATGAACTGGACGTGCGTGGCTTGGTTTGCCCATTGCCTATCTTACGCACCAAGCAATCGCTGGCAAAAATGGATAGCGGACAAACGTTACGAATTACGGCAACCGATCCTGCCTCTGTCATTGATTTCCAGGTATTTTCTGATCAAACTGCAAATGAATTACTTTTTATATCTGAAAATGCAGGTGAATTTGTTTTTGTCTTGAAAAAGAAATAACCCAAACATCGTCAAAACGATCGACTCTGCACCTAAAAAGCCGTCAATGCAGCATTGATCATGCTCGCTTTTAATTTCCGGTAAAGCAATAAGATTATGCGAAATGACTGCAACCAAGCACGATTAGGAAATATCCCTCTAACCGATAAAAGCACCCATCGCAATATCAATCGCCTGCGACCGTCATACGATCAATCAAGACAGACCCACTCTGCTTCGATCCACGTACTACGATATCATTACCGATCGCCACGATTCCTTGAAACATATTCTTCAGGTTACCCGCAATGGTGATTTCTTCGACGGGGTAAGCGATTTCACCGTGCTCTATCCAATAGCCTGAAGCACCCCTGGAATAGTCACCCGTTACAGGATTAATTCCATGTCCCAGTAACTCAGTTACGAGTAAACCGGTATTCATTTCTTGCAGCAATGATTCGAAATCCTGAGGAGCAGCATTCTGCAAGATTAAATTATGCGTACCGCCTGCATTTCCGGTGGTACGCATGCCCAGTTTCCGCGCTGAATAACTACTCAAAAAATAGCCCTGCACAACACCGTCCGCAACCACGTTGCGTTCGACTGTCGCCACACCGTCATCATCAAACGCGCTACTGGCAAGACCTTTGTGTAGATGAGGCAATTCACGAATCTGAATATCCGGTGCAAAAACTCGCTGACCAATGGTGTCCAATAGAAAAGAAGATTTTCGATACAAACTGCCGCCGCTCACCGCAGAAGCAAAATGCCCGATTAATCCAGATGCAATCGGCGCTTCAAATAGAACCGGCACTTCACAGGTGGCAATTTTTCTGGCTCCCAACCGCTGCACGCTACGCATACCTGCTTTTTCTCCGATAAACTCCGGCGATTCCAGATCAGCCGCATCGCGTGCAACGCAATACCAATAATCCCGTTGTTTACTATCGTCTTGCTCGGCGATCATGGCACAACTCATGCTATGGCGTGACAGCGGATAGCCGCCCATAAAACCCAGACTATTGGCATAGATGAATTGTGACTCACTGACTGAAATGGCAGCGCCTTCAGAATTTGTGATCCGTTTATCGACTGCATAGGCAGACTGTTCGCATTTTTTCGCCAGCTCAATGGCCTCTTCAACCGTTATTGCCCAAGGGTAATACAAACCCAAATGAGGGTAATCCTTAGCAAGCCATTCCGCGTCGGCCAGTCCAGCACAATCATCATCGGCGGTATAACGCGCAATTGACAAGGCGGCGGTGACCGTATCTTGTATAGCCTGTATTGAGAAATCCGACGTGCTGGCATTACCGCGTTTATGCCCAATAAAGACCGTCACGGACAATCCTTTGTCGCGATTATATTCAATCGTCTCGACTTCACCCTGACGCACCGTTACGGTTTGGCCAAAACCATCCGACACATTAGTTTCACAAGCCGTAGCGCCTCCCTGTTTGGCAAAAGTCAAAATATCACGGGCAATTTGCTGCAGTGTGCTAACCGGGTACGAAAAACGAAAATCAGAAACGGATGAATTGTTCATAAGTAACGATATAACAAAGGGTTTAATTGAGAAATATATAAAAAGCTTTCATCCAACAAATAAATTTGTTGCAATCAAGTTGATGTAAAACGTTATGATAACAGCTTCTTGATACTATATTACATTACAAGGCTTGCCGTGCAGAACGACTCAGAAGATGACATACAGCAGGATATTGCACCCAGTAAAACGCAACGCAAAAAGGAAATGCATGCACTACAGACGATTGGAGAGCGATTAGTCGAATTGGATGCTCATAAATTAGCCGAATTTGATTTGCCGGAAATTCTGAGCGATGCGATTCATCAAGCTCGATCCATGCAAAAACATGGCGCACGCCGTCGGCAATTGCAATATATCGGCCGTTTAATGCGTGAGGTGAATGCACTGCCAATCCAGCAGAAACTTGAAACCTGGCATCAAGCCTCGATACAACAAACTGCCCGGTTACATCATCTGGAACGTTGGCGAGAACGTTTTTTAACCGAAGAACATGCACTGACTGAATTCGCACAGAAATATCCGCATGCCGACTTACAACGTTTTAATCTGCTGATCCGCAATACTAAGAAAGAAAAAGCCGCAAATAAACCAGCGAAGAATTTCCGTTTATTATTTCAGGAACTCCAGGCAACCATATCTGAAACTTGATTCCTCCGCCGTCTGTATCCTCTGACAAAACGATACTTGCCGCAACGTAATAAACCAAACTTCAAAATCCTGCAGATTCTCTTTCAAAGGCACGATTGAGATCCTGCCGGATACGTGAAGAAGCTTCATAGACAGCTTTCCGTACGCGATTAATTCCACCCAAAGGTTCATGTTCAGGTATGGCATGCCAAGGTGAGAAAGCAAGATCCTCGCAAAATTTCTGCTGTTCCGGCGTATCGAATCGTTGCGCGGGGATTGTGATTTTCGCTACCGTGATAAAAGGCGAATCCTTCTCGCTCCATTCGATGGTAGGATCCTCGACCGGCATTTCAGTGGCCCGCTTGCGAAGCTGAATCATAAAGTCGAAGCATGCATCGTCACGATCAAGGTGTTCCTGCATATTTTGACGTAGATAATTTGCCGAAGAGGTATCAGTCGCTAAAGCTGGCGTTGGCCGGTTGCAGGGGCGGGTTGAAAATTTCATTGCAGTAACACCAAAGCGATAAGGTGTTGTGCTCCAATACTGAATATCCAACGGATTGTTGACCTTTTTGCTGCGAATTGCCATCACTATTCCAAGTTCGTGCAGGCGGAAATGTAGTGGATTTGGATCCGGGAAAAAGAATTTGATAGGGCTGTCTGTTGCTATAGCTTTCTGAAACTCCACGTAATCTGCCGCATTTTTAACGAAAAAAGTGGGATGATTTAGCATGACAAAATCCTGTGTACCGGAGGGACTACGATCAACGTGCATCAGTTTAATTGCCATACCGCGGCCATCTCCAGCCGAATCATCCTGTACTTTATCAGCACCATTTGAGAAGCGGATCCAGGCAGGATACTCACGCACTTCGGAAAACATCCCCAGGCTTAATTCATTCGGCAGCGGAAGCACACGGAATTGCGCTTTTACGCAACCATGCGCTTTTGCATGAGCACCTCTGCGCGCAAAACCTTTTTCCGCCTCCGCACGGATACTGCGCTCGACAATTTGTACAATGTCCTGAATCGACTTGGATTCATCTTTGGATATTTCCTGGTTGCCTAACACATAACTTGGAAATAAACTCATTAGAAACAGCCACAAAAGAAACCGACGGTTTAACATGCTAATCACCTGAAATATCCATTATCACAACATACTTCCTTAAAAGCATAGTCGATAGTTGCATTCTATGCTATTAAGTAT
>CAADGS010000065.1 GCA_900696615.1 uncultured beta proteobacterium | reverse complement strand
AAGGTGTGCCAAGCCAAGACCGATCAAGTTCGCTGACATACATTCCTGGCTGTAAGTCATTGACAGTAAATTTGATTGTGGTGCTGCTAGCCGGCATATGAAATATCAGTTAAATGATTGGAAAAGTCGCCAGTTAAAGGGTAGGAGTGCGCTAAAAAGAACGAACGGAAAGTCTTTTTCAAGCAGTGGTAACGACTTTTTTTGAGGATTTCTTAAAGAAAATTTTTCTAGTGAACGGGATTAAGAAAAAACTCGCGCATCAGAAATTCTTCCAATCCTGCGGTATCTTTCTCGCGGGCCGATAACACAACAACGCGATGAAGGCGATGAGATTCCCAGTTAAAATCTTCTTTGTAATACTCCCGGATCAACTCAATCATACGCCGGATGATCGCACGTTCGATATTACCATCGGGTCCGGCGCTCACTTGAATCATCTGCAGACGAGGGTTACTTTGTCCCGTTGTCCAGGCTCGAAATGAAAACTCAGCAGTTCGTGGCCCTATGCGAAGAATTTGAAATATGCCGCTGGTACCGGGATGCTGTAAGTTTCTTCTCACGTTGGCCATGCGAATTTCATCTGCCGACAGTTGCGTAGCGGCGGTGCTTGCTGGTGCGCTTTCCGGTGTGTCAAAAATACCTTCCTGAGCACGGCGGCGCGCTTTGGCTTGATTGATATATTCGGATAAATCAGTCGGTGCGTCAGCCGGTGGAGTGGGTTGTGCTTTGGTTTTTGCAACTTCCTTGGCCGGGATGGGAGCTTTTGGTTTGCTTGGTTTCTCGGCTGCTTTCGGCTTGATTGGTGTGCGCGACGGTGGATTCTGTGCAGGAAGTGGCGGTATTTTAGGCGCAGGCTTACTTTCTTCAATCACCTTAGGTTGTTGCGGCTGCGGTTGCGGTGCCGGTGTGCTGGGCGACGAAGCTGGCAGCGAGTTTTTGGCGTCCTCAGTTTCATTTAGATCGATAAAGCTGGCGGCAATAGGCGGTGGTGTCTCAATTTCCACGTCAGGTAATGACAAAAAGAATCCCACACCCCAAATAATCAGTAACCAGATAAGCGCAGCCAGTGGCAGAGGCCACCACAGGCGAATTTCTGTCGATCTGGAGCTTGCCATTTTTCCTGTATTATTTATGCTTGACAGCGATTAGAAATTGCTGAGTTCCAGCCGACCTGGCTCGCAGCATGGCTTGTACCACTATGCCCTGGGGTGCCTCATTATCTGCTGAGACGATTAATTTTTGTTTGGAATCGGCGAGTAACGGTTTGAGTGTATTGGCCAATGTATCTAACGTAACAGCTGTTTGATTGATATAAATTTTGCTGTCCTTGGTAAGCGTTAAGGTTACTGGCTTTTCCGCACTAAGCTTTTCGGCTTCTCCTTCTGGCAAATTAACCTGAAGCGAATCCAGATTTTGCATGGATAACGAAGCCAGCATGAATGTCGCCAGCAAGAAAAACATCACATCGATCATCGGAATGATTTCAATTTTTCCTTTCTGAATGGGGCGCGATTTACGGAGCTTCATGCGTTTCTTCCTGTTGATCCAAGCGAATATGGTCGATCAGTCGCGTACCCAGGCGTTCCATTTCATCCATAGTCAGCGACTGCAAGCGGGAAAAATAATTGAAACCGAACAATGCCACCAGTGCTATGGCTAAACCCACCACAGTTGCTATCAAAGCTTCCGCTACGCCGCCGGTAACCGCGGTGGGATTGACCACACCTTCGCTACCGATGACCTGAAAAGCCCGCATCATACCGACTACGGTTCCCACCAGCCCAAGTAGTGGCGCTGCGGTGACAATCGTTTCCAATGCCCACAACCGGCGAGCAAGCGCTTCTTCAATAATCTGAGCTTCATCTGCAGCGCGGGATTCCGTCCACCATGCAGGCTGGTGTCGATTGGAAATGACCACTTCAAAAAAACGCTTGTAATAATGACGGCTATCCAGCCCGGATAGAATTTTTTCCAGATCGTCCCACTTGAAACCGTATGTTTCCACCAGATTTAACAGATCACTGGATAGGCGGGCATAACGCCAATAAATAAACGCTTTTTCAAGCATAATTGCCAAAGCGATGACGGCCAGCAAAGACAGTGGCACGATAATAATTCCGCCAAGCTTTAACATGACCCACGCTTGATTTAGTTCTTCCATAATTAACTCCAGATTAAGGATATTCATAATGCTTTTGATTGTTGCTCATTTCCGATTAGAAAAATTTACATTTCGGGGACTACTTGAAACCAATCCCGCCATCGGAAATGTCTGTAAAAATATATGGCTGTTACAGATATAATAAATGCCTAAGTAAATGGTTACCTAGAATAGTTCAAAATAGTAGTAGTTGAAACCATGTCATGGCAAATGATGCGCTTTTACAACAGCCTGTTGAGCGATAATATTTCCGGTCATGAGCCATTCTTTGAAATTCCAAGAAAAATTTAATTCAATGAACTCATTACTGTAAAGAATGATAAAAAAATGTTTATTAACACTCATCCTGCTCATAGCAGCCATGACTGTGCAGGCGGAATGGATCGAGGTGAAACCGGCGAAACAGCGACAGGGAGAAACACATTATTTTGATCCTACGACAGTGCAAAAAAATGGACAGTTTAGCAAGATCTGGTTATTAACCAGCTTCGACACTAAACAAGAAGGCAGTTACCAGGCAATCAAATCGCGGTATGAATTTGATTGTTTGGGTAACAAGATAAGATCAATAACCATGTTGCTATATCCCGATAAAAAGGCTGCCGAAGCAGTCATTGGCGCCCATCATGAAGAATCTCAAGATTGGTTCGATTTCGCAACCGGCTCAATTTTTCAATATATCTTTGAGACCATTTGCGTCGATTGAAGAATAACGGTTGCAGTAAAAGAAGAGTATGCGAAATGGCGGTATCGTATTCACATTTTCTGCAGATTTGACTTGTTATAATCGTGAGAGTAATTGGACTATTCACGGCATATTAAGAGGTGGGAAATGAAGAGAGTCATAGTGTTCATCGGATTATGGATAATCGTGCTCCCTGCCTTAGCAGCAGCTGATTTCTTTAATCAGCCGCAGCGTTTATGCTCAGCGCTAGTGGCTGATGGCTTGCACACGTCGGGATGGAAGTCAAATAAGGCGGGACCGGGTGAATGGTCATGCATGACTAAGTTTGTCCCTTTTGGTACGGCCGGTGCCAACGGTATGGAAAATAACATTTCTTTTTATGTCAATGGCGCCAGTTCAAGCCGGGTAAAAGATATCCGCATCAAAGTCAATATCAATAACGCCAATGAGCGCAATCAAGCGTTTATCCGCCTGAACTCTGCAGCTAAACTGCTTTTTAAAACCATTTCACAACCGATTCCCCCTGAACTATCCAAAGCGATTGCACAGCAAACACCGGTTACAATCACTTCGCCGTTTGGAAAGATTGAATTAATTTTTAAACCTGGCCAAATGGATAGCGTCAAGGTTGTGCTTGCCATTTCGCCGCAGTCATTATCTTCAAAGAAACGAGTCGGCAGCGGTTCGATGAGCCGCCTTGATAACCATTTCTTAACGCAATACGTCTCGTCGCAGTAACTGCCAAGCCACTTTCAATCCCCATAAAATGGGGTGACGGCGCAGTGTCGGCGTGACTTCCACATGTACCCCGGTATGGCGCTCTATTTTCCACACCGCGTATTCGACACTATTGTTGAAAGTAAACGTGGCCTTGGCTAAGCGCAGGATAGATAGCAACCGTCCTTGCCAACGGCGCAAACGCCAGTGCCAAAGTGCTTGCTTTTGCATGGCTGGTGTAGTCAAGCAACGGTATTTGCCATTTTCTTGCTTTTCCAATAGTTCATCCAGCATGGGACTTGCCACGTCTGTCAGACGGGTAAACGCACTCAAATTAGCATGTGTCAGATGATGCGCGCGAGTTTCCCGTTCTGCCCGCAATTCAGCGGCATAGGTGAGCATCAGGCATCGCGTCCAGATTTCTCCGACATCGCGGATGCCGGCTTCGAGTATCGGGACACCGGATTTCAAGAATTTCACCACTGCATGGCCTTGTGCTTCATATAGTCGCTCCCGCACGGCATCGTCACGGCAATATAGTAGCCGTGACGGTTGCGCAAAACGCGCCCAGATGTAGGGGTGAAACCAGAATTGTGCGCCATGCTCAAAATCGCTGGTTGAAATGACAGCGTATTTTGCACGTAACGTACGACCTTGATGAAGTAGTTCGAGATAGAATACATTAGGCGCCAGCCAGGCGTTTAAATTGGCTAAATAGCGTTTAGGATAAGCCTTGTAATAGCTATCGACCATAACATACAAATCGGCAATACCTTCTTCCAAGCTCACCCCTGAATGCAGGCAGGAACCGTAAAGCATTACGGCATCGAGTGACTCGCCAAATCGTGTCTTGAGAGAATCGACTATTGGCATGAGATCGGGCGATGTTTCCTTATTATTTTCCCAAGCAACTTCACTTATCAATCTGACGGGTAGTTGTTTTGCGGGTGCGGGTATGGAATAAGTCATGGTTGCAGCAGTGTCCTTTAATACAAAAAAAGTTACAGGGTCGGTTGCGGTAATCCGCAACGGGTGATGTGAATTGACTGATCGGTACAATTCACCGTCGACGATGTATTCATCGTCCATCAAAACAGTTAAGGCATGGGTGTTATAGCTATGGTAACCGTGTTTTACTTGCAGCACTGCACCGTTACCGGAAATCAACGGCCAGAGTGAACGCCACAAGCGTTTGTGCTGTTGGTCGACCCATGTCACATGGAGTGGTTCAGGCTCTTTGCCCCAGTACGGCCGAATGTTAAGTAACAAGCAATCCAGTGCGCTGACCAGTGCAAACAAATAAGTGCCCTGGTGCGATTCACCGTTGGCGAGCGTCATCGACATGGTAACGGGTGCCCATTCATCATTGTGGCGGCCATTGCCAATGATCCTGCCGGTAATCATGCCGGTAAGAGAGCGCAGCATGATGAGAAATGTAAAAAATCCACCGGTAATTCCGATTTGTTTTACCGGGCTGCGCGAAAATTTGACACCGCGCGCGACAAGTCCGGCGGCAAAGAACATGCCGTATATCGGAACCATACCGCGTTGTTCGATACGCAGTGCTGGGCGCTGCTCCAGATTCGGTGTCGCCGGTTGCAATAAAAAGTCACGCAGGCGCATGAGAATTCGTTCAGGTTTGCCGCGCATGCCTAAATCCAGAGGGGTCATATTGGTGGTGCCGCCAGGAATGATCATCAGCACCGGCCATTTCTCAGGTGCCAGCAAGGTAAAAAGGTGGCCCAGTATTGCGTGTGTCGTGCCATCGCCAGCGACAATGACCAGTAAGTCGATATTCGCACGCAGCAGTTCTGTGATGGTTATCTTAAAAGAAGCGGCATCACTGGCCTCGTAAACAAGTGTGCTGGGCATTGCCGCTAGGATTTGCCGGATAGCTGCCTGACGTTTGCGTACTTGACCACTTAATGGATTCAGCAGGCAACCGACTTGAGCGGTTTTGGTTTTCAGGCGGTCAATCCGTGATTGTAAAGTCATTGGTTGGATATAGGGGATTAATTGGATGATAAAGGATAGGGTTTTCTGAGATTGAGCGGAGCGCGCGTGAATATTTTGACTGCCCATATTTCCCGGTCGCGTGCCGGATCGATATCTTGCAGCCATGATTTAAGCGTTCCCTCTTTCTGCTTGATTTGCCAGCCCAATGCCACGCGCCAAGTAAGAAAACCGGTCGAGAGTAAATGCCAGAGGACTACCAGGAGTAGACCTGTGTCGGGTTGGCCGGTTATCCATCCATACGTTAACAGTAGCAAATTGGGATTGCGCCGTGCCGTGATCAAACGGTTAAAGGAATCCAACTTGCGCCAAATAAAAATATCAAAGGGCGCCAGCCAAAGCTGGAATGCACCTTCGCATAAGCGTCCACCGATATAGCCAATGAACATAAGCCCCATCAGTATTCCCAAGCCGGCAATGGCAGAGTCGCTACCTGATAAACCGGCACCCCAGGCGAGGTACCAAAGCGGAGGATGGATAATATCCAAGCCATGATCCATGACATCTCCAAAGCGGCTTGAAGTAACGGTGACACGTGCCAATTTGCCATCGACGGTATCGAGGAAAGTCATGAACCAGCCCATCAGCAGGCCGATGCCAAAAAAGCCGGCCCAGAATGCCAAGCCGGCCAGAATAGCCAGTACAACGCTGAGGTAAGTTACATGATTCGGCTTCCATCCCCGGCGCACGCAATAATGCGTAGCCCAGAATGCCGGTATTGGCCAAATCCATTTGGTGACAAGATCGGTTACACCTTTATACGAACCGGAAAATAACTCGTTTTCCAGAAGCGCGCGATTGTTTTCGCTGATGGGCAAAATGTAAGGTGGATCCTTCTTTTTCAGGTTCTGCTGCAAATCAATTTTTAGATCTTTCAACTTGATGCGCGATATAGTCAGTAAAACAAACTTATAATTTTGGCTCTTGTTGCTGTTAAGGTTTCTGAGCACCTGCGGTGCTTGATTGCCATCGGTGCGGATCGCGGCCGGGCAATTTTCTTCACTGTATAAGGCTATTTTTTTATCAAAACTGAACAGTGCAGTCAGCACCCGCGTGTCAAACAGAAAATTGGCATTCAGAAATAGTATGCTGGCACGGGCAGGGATGCTTCCAACCTGTTCAATCAGCTCGATTTGATCGTAGGCTTTGAGCATTCGCTGCAGACGTTCGCGACCGGTTAGTCCCCAGATTTTGGTTTCATTGTCACCGAAAATATAGATATATGTTGAAGTCGACATATGATGTGGTTGTCATTACGGCAGCGATCTTTTTGCGGGATCCCGTAATACATTAATGAGTTAGAAAATTAGCCTACTTGTATGTCTGCATGAGCGTATTTAATATGCTTTTTCTTTGGAGTGGCTAGAAAATAGGCAAAAGTCAGTGGTCCGACACGACCGACTATCATTAGAAATATAATGATAATTTCTCCTCCCGTACTTAACTGAGTTGTTAATCCTCTAGACAAGCCGACTGTGCTCAGGGCAGACACTACCTCGAAAACGATATCAATGAACGGAGCTTTCTCTAATACAGTCAAAAAAAAGATTCCGATGAAGATCATGATAATCGATACGGTAGTCAATGCCAATGCTTTCATTACTTGTGACTGAGGAATAGTACGTTGCAGTATTACAACTTCGTCGCGGCGGCGGAGGAAGGTATAGGTGGCCATGATTAAAACCACGAAAGTGCCTAACTTAAGGCCGCTGGCTGTACTCAATGAACCACCCCCAATAAACATCAACAAAATGATCAGGGTTGTTGTAGCATTGGTAAGTTCTTCTATTGCTAAAGTATTGAAGCCTGCCGTTCGTGGCGTAACCGCCTGAAACCAAGCAGCACTCGCTTGATCTCCGGGTGACAGCGGCCCTAATGTCGCTGGATTATGTATTTCAAGAATCCAGATAAGCACAAAGGCACAAAAATTTATGATCAATGTGCTAATCAGTACGATTTTGGTGTTAACACTCAATTTATGCCAACTTTTTTGTGTTTTTAAATCAATCAATACCAGAAAACCGATTCCTCCGATAATAAAAAGCGTTGTAATGACAATATTAATGGGTAAATTGCCGGCGAAGGACATCAAGCTGTTGCTATGTAGGGCAAAACCAGCGTTATTAAAAGCTGAAATCGTATAAAAGAATGCATGGTAAACGGCCTTACTAAAATCTAAATCGTTTAACCATATGGCGGCTAGCAATAGGAAGCCGGTGAGTTCGATGAATAGGGAATAAATCAAAACATATTTTGCCGTATAAGCGACTTTTTCCAAACTGGTCTGGTTGAATGCCTCCTGCGCAATTATTTGCTGGCCAATACCCAATCGGGCACCTAAACTTAATGCCGCAACAATCGCGAAAGTCATGAAACTTAATCCGCCCGTTTGAATTAATAAGGCAATAATCATTTGGCCGAACAAGGTAAAATGAGTACCTGTATCAACAACTGCCAAACCGGTAACCGTAACCGCTGAAGTTGCGGTAAATATGGATTGTAGCCAGCTAATTTCGCTATGCGTTGCGATAGGGAGCTTGAGTAACAAAGACCCAAGCGTAATCAACAAAATAAACCCCAGGAATAGTACGGTAGGGGGATTGATATTCAATGTGGTGGTTTTTTGTGTGGTTACTTTTTTGTAAGGTAAAACACGGGGATCCCACAGTTTCATAATTACGCCAGCCTTGGGGCAATCGTTTTCAGCATATTTAAAGTACCGGCTAATACCAGTGAATCGCCCGATTCTAAAATAAAATCCAATGCAACCGGGGTGAAGATATTTTTATTACGTTGCACCAAAAGCGGTTTTATCGAATGTTTCGTTTCTTTTAATAGTCCTTCGATTGCAATACCTTGACACTTATCGGTTATCGTAATTTCAACCACATATAAATTGTAACCTATCGCCATATACTGATTTACCATAGGGTAATTAAGCGATTGCGCTACTTTTATACCCATTTCTTCCTCGGGGTGGATAATTCGGGAAACACCAATTCGAGAAAGAATCGTGTGGTGGGGCCGTGAGGTTGCTTTGACCCAAATTTCATTGATATTCATGCTCTTGAGAAGTAGAACGCATAAAATGCTGGCTTCCAGGCTTTCACCAATCGCCACTAGCACGGCATCGCAAGTTGTTATATTCAGATCGTTAAGTGCGTGTTCATCCGTTGCATCCGCTATTGCTGCAAGCGTTAATTGATCTGCCATTTGGTTTACAATTTTCGGATTAATATCTACCCCGATTACCGAGTGATCGAGACGCATCAATTCTAATGATGCTGAAGATCCAAACCGGCCTAGACCGATTACTGCAAATTGTCCCATTTCATCCTCTCTTGCATTTTAGAAAAGTATTTCTTACAAAACTTGCATGGCCAAATCTCAATCAGGAAGTTCTGCGTAACCATAAACTTGCCAGAAGAATCATGGCAAAGCCTGGCGTAAGTGCTGTGAAGGCGGGATTCAGTTGTAATATCAAGCCGATATTGGCGACGATCTGATCAAGCAAATATACGGCGATGCCAATGAGCGCAGCAAATACCAGTTTATTACTCAAACCGGTGCGTATTGATCCAAATACAAACGGGATCGATAACAATAGCATCGCAATTGTCATCAGTGCACTACCAGCTTTACGCCAAAGTGTCAGTGCATAGGATGCGGCATCTTGGCCGGTATTGCGCAAGAACTCAACATGCCGAGCCAGTTCGAACGGTGACAAGCTTTCGGGCGGCTTGGTTAGTGTTGAGATATCTTCCTGATTGAGAAAGGATTGCCAGTGCATTGAATGGTGGCGAGTTGCCGAAATGCCCTCTTCAGTAAATGTCCGAATGATGACATTACTTAATTGCCACATATTGTCATTGTTAATGTCAGCAAATTGCGCCACGGTGTGCTGATGCAAAAAACCTTCGTCATTCAGCTGCAGGATTTCGATATCAGCGGCTTTATGGGCATGCAGCATCTGACCGATGCGAAGGATACTTCGTTCGTTGCGTGTCCAGATTCCAAGGTTTCTACCTAACTCCGCGCTTAAACCCAATGCAACAGCACGATTAGTGATTGCCTGCTGTTGTAATTGTGGTGCGACAAAGTGCTCCAGCACGATAACGACGGATAGCAGTAAGGCACCGACGGTCAACGGCGATAGGCTGATGCGGCTGGGCGATATTCCGGCAACCCGCATGGCTATGAGTTCCGAGTGCACGGCTAGTTTTCCAAGCGCCGTTACTGTGCCTAATAAAGCCACAAAAGGAGCGATTTGTATGAATCTGCGCGGCAGCAGCATGGCAGTGTATAGGAATGCATCGGTGACATGATAAGTGCCTTTGCCGACATCATCCAGTTGATCCAATAAATCAAAAAAGCTGAATAAAGGCAGCAGCACCGCGGTTGCAATTGTGAAGCCGATCAATACTTGATGTGCAATATAGCGATAGATAATCATCGTTGGTATGAAAATTTTTTTCGCCGTGCGAGCAGTGCATAGACGATCAGCGCGGATAGCATGATCAGTTCAAGCCACCAAACGCCCGGCATCGTGCCAATGGTGCCTTGTTCCACCCAGTTCTTAGCCAGTCCGGCTAAATTGTAATAAGCGGCGAAAACAAGGGCCGCAATGAGATACGTGCGATCGGTTTTATCTTGGCGCGGTGTGGTCCGGATAAATGTCATCGCAATGAGCGCTAGTAGAATGGTCGCAAGCGGGCGGGAAATGCGCCATTGCAATTCAGCAATATCCCTTAGCTGATCCGATTCCCATAGTGTTCTAGTAGCGGCCGATTTACGCCGGTAATTTAGCGCGAAGTCATTGTCATAAAAATACGTCATGTTTTCGAATTGAATGACATCATCGATGCTGGCCGTACCGCTCAGCTTATAAACTATTCCATCGGATAATTGGATATGCGGCCTCGGTTCCTCGGCTGTCGGTTTAACTTGGCTCGCTTGCTTGGCGAACACGATTTCGCTGCCATCTTGTTTCCGGGTAAAGTTAAAGATATCCAGCATCAGCTTGTCAATGTCATTTTTGTCGCGAACATAGACGACCCTGCCGGTTTTTTCACTGCCATAAAAACGTCCAACCTGAAAGCGATTAGTATTGAGCTCCGCTTCCGCTTGGGCATCGAGGATATAGCTTTCTCCGTAAGCCCAGGGACGAACATACGACGATAGCATGCCGCTGATGATTCCTACCGGTATTGCTACCGTCAATACTGCCAATACAATGCGCGTATTGCTGATGCCCATGGAACGGATGACATTCAGTTCCTGATCCTTGTTGAGCCTGCCCAGGCCAATAATAACCGAGATATACAATGCAATCGGGATGAGCACTTCCAGTGCAATTAATGTTTTGAGCAGTACAAGTTGGAGCAAAGCGACAATACCCAGTGTTTCCGTGACGGCACCTGCCAAAAGGCGGGCACTGCTGAAGCTGGCGAACAGGCCTACCAGAATCAGGATAACTACCGTAAAGGGTAGTAATATTTCGCGTGCAATATACCGCTCTACTAATTTCATCGCGTTAATTAATCAGCGCGAGGCTGATGATCTTGTAGTAACAATGAATAAGGCAGCAAGAAAAAATCATTTGACGGTGGGTTGAGTACTGTAAAAAAACGGTTTATTTTTTATTGAGTATGGATTCCGCGAGTATCAGGTCTTCAACCTTATCCACATCGACTCCCGCCCTCGGATCTTCAAGCATTATGGCTTGTATCGCGACTCCAGATTTATCGGACACGGCTAACAGTGCTCGCTGCAATGTCAGAAATCCAAACAAGTAAGACAATACCATTTTAAACCCAAGCACTTGATTGATTAAGCGCCAAGGATATTTGCGCAAGTCTTCGGCTTGCCGCCAGAATTTGACCAAAGTCCTTCCCTGTGGTTTGAAGACGAATAAATTACAACCGCAATAACCACCGTCGCGCAGGCGAATAACCGTGCGTTGACAATTCGGAAATGCCGCTGCGACTATTTGCTGTTTGATCGCGCCAACAGCGGCATCGCAGGGTGTGGTCAGTGAAGCGCGCAAGAAATTTTGCACAATGTCGGGTGTGAGTAGCGCATGATCGGCGGTGGTTAATAACACAGGCGTGTCACTGGGTATTTGATTGAGGCCGCTCTCGGCACTGTGACTGGGAGAATTCAAGTTCGGTATCCAGGTTACCTGTCCCGACACAATCCGCCGCTTTAATTCCGGACACTCTGCATGCAGCGATTCGGGAGGGCCACATAAAACGATGGTGGAAATCGAATCACACGCAGACAATGCATCCAAAACGCGGATAAGCATTGGGATGCCGCCAACGGGAGCAAAGGCCTTGCACGCTGCGCCAGTATGAAGCGTAATGGGATCCTTGTCGGTGCGATCAGCCGCAAGAACCAATGCGGCAAATCGTTGCGGCGTTTGATGAAAGTCACTGTTCAAGCGTTTTTCCATAAATACGATAGCGTTTGTACTGTTTGCTGCCGATTTTGTCTAGAATGCTGCGCATAGCCATATTATCTTCCAGTATCCATGACATTTCGACTTCCCGGATTCCGCGTTTGAGTCCCACTTGCCTCGGTGCATCGATTACCAGGCATGCAAGAGCCAAGCCGATGGGTGTGTTGTGAAATTGTTTGCGCACGCCCATCAATGGTATGCGGCCCGTACGTATTCTGTTATTTCGAATGCTTTGAATCAGCTTAAACCAGCCAAATGGAAACAAGCTACCGTTTAATTCAATTAATACTTCGTTAAGATTGGGAAGTCCTACCATAAATGCCGCGGGTTTGCCGTCAACTTCGGCAATTTGAATATATTCATCGGGTAATAACAGCCGCAAACTCGTGCCCAATTCGGCGAATTCTTCTTGCGTGAATGGAATAAATCCCCAATTTTCAGACCAAGCGTCATTAAATATATCACGGAGAATTTCCATCTCTTGGGAGAATTGATTCCGTTGCAAGGTACGCAATTTAATTTTTGAAGCAAATCGCTTGATCAGTATTTGCATAACATGAGGGATTTGAAAATCAACATTAACTTTGTAAGCCAGTAGATCTTTTACAGGTAAATATCCGTGTTGCTCGAGCAAACGGCCATACCAGCGCGGCGAGTGGGGCATCATGACGACTGGTGGGGTGTCAAAGCCATCGACCAGAATACCGCATTCTTGATTGATCGAGAGATTAAACGGACCGCTGATGCGGCGGATTTGCCGGGAAGCGAGCCAGGCTTCCGCCCGCAGCATCAAAGCCGCACAGATCTCTGCATCATCGATGCATTCCAGCAAACCAAAATGACCGCTATCTTTACCATAGCGTCCCTGATGCAACGAATCGATCTGCGCGCTGATCCGACCCACCGGTCGGCCATTTTGATAAGCCACCCAGGCTTGCCATTCGCCATGCTTAAAGTAGGGATTGAAGCGGGAAAAGTGAAAGCGTCGCTCCAGCCGTAAAGGCGGCACCCACATCGGATCGTTGGCATAGACTTGCCAAGGAACTTCGATGAAATTGCTCATATCACGATAAGACATAACCGGACGTACCGTTACTCGAGAGGTGGCCGGCTTATCGTGTTTAGTCATGACAAATAAATCGTGTTGTTTTGATGACGCGCCGTTAAATTTTGATTGGAAACATTGACTGTATTACAGGATGCCCAGGCAATCCTTATTCCATTTCGGTATGTTTTAGTAACTTGGTTACGAGCTGGTGGAAAATTTCCTTGGGATCCGGTTCGCGCTGACTGGATGGATTCGATTCCGTGGCATTTTGCTCCGCAGCAGCAATTTTTTCATCGGTGATATTGCGGCAAAAATCGCGAAAATTACTCCAATCCGTGTTGTATTCGCGTAAATTTTTTTGTGGAATAAAAACACGAAGTACCTCAAAATTTTGATGCATTTCCGGCAGCCTAGCAGTCAGATAATGGTTGATGTTTCTTGGCCAGCGTTTATGCTGCGGATACATATCGGCCAATTCCGTTTCAATCGTGGCACGGAAATTTTCAATGGCCATAGCGCGGCGCTTGCGATTAACAATATCCACCATAATGGCAACTATTCCTGCAAAACCCAACAGGAAAAAAGGCCACAATGGGACAGTTTCAAAATATCCTGAGATTTGATCAATATATTCGTTCAAGGTCGTCTCTAATCATTTAATACAAAAGTCACGAAAATTCTGCGCGTGACGCAGCTTAGCGCCGTATCTTGCCATAGTAAAGCGTATGGATCAATACAGGCTATGACCCTATTTCTGATGCTAAGAATCCACGGAATGCTTGTCATTTTGAGTTCGAATTAACAGATATATCATTGTTTAATAACTATAAATAACTCCAATAGTCAATAGCAATCGCAAATGTTGCGAATGTTCGGACAATTCCGAACAGTAAGGCTTATTACACAGTAGGCCAACATAAGGCCGAAATCTTTTTCGCTCGTAAGCCGGTATGGATCGCACTTAACGAAATAAATTTCGTTGGATGGGCTTTTTCATATTAGGCATTTCTTTTGCTCCATTATTATTTTTATTTGCATTTTCAGTCAATTAGATAATTTTTATTGAGTGTGTTGCAACTTTGATTTTTTTGGCATGTGACTTGCGTATATCAAAACGAAGGAGATCGGATTAAATCGATTGACCTGACAGGAGCGTACAACGCTTATTTGCGCAAGCATTTGAACAAAAATTAGTGGAGGGCTACACCATGTATCAGAGCGAAAATACTTTTGAATTCAATCCGGAAATGAGCGGTTTTGAAGCCGAGCAATATGAAGCCGAGCAATATGAAGGCGAGCAATATGAAGGCGAGCAGTTTGAGCAATTCGAGTATGGCGAAGCGGAGTGGGGGGAAGTATTTAACGAAGGCGAAGTGATGGAACTTGCCGCCGAGCTCCTGGAAGTTACCAATGAAGCGGAACTGGATCGTTTTCTTGGCAAATTGATCAAGAAAGCCGGTAGCGCCCTGGGCAAAGTAGTGAAATCCCCCATCGGTCAAGCGGTAGGTGGCGTGCTCAAGGGCGTCGCCAAAAAAGCATTACCGATTGCGGGTGGTGCACTGGGCGCTTATTTCGGTGGCCCTCTGGGCGCCAAGATCGGCAGTGGCTTGGCTTCCGCGGCGGGAAGTGCACTCGGACTTGAACTTGAAGCGCTTAACCAAGAAGATCGCGAATTTGAAGGCGGAAAACAATTTGTGCGATTCGCCGCTAATACCGTGAAGAATGCCGTATCAGCACCGCCTGTCGCCAATCCCCGCACCACCGCGCAAGTGGCTGCAAATAAAGCCGCACAAGTCTATGCACCCAATTTGATAGGCCAAGGATCGACATCAGCCATGCCCTCAACCATGCCTGGCAAGGGGCGCGGAGGGAGATGGTTCCGGCGTGGCCGCAACATCATCATTGTCAATTGCTAAGCAGTTTCTATACACATATTTACGAGGAGAACTAACATGCACGATATTGATCGCACACAACTAGAAAGCAATCCCGAGCTGGAAAATTATGAGCATGAGTTATATGAATATGGAGAATTCGGCGAATATGGCGAATCCGAATGGGGAGGCGAAACCGGTGCTTTTAGCGAGGCAGAAACCATGGAACTCGCGGCTGAACTTCTGGGAGTCAGTAATGAAGCGGAATTGGAACAATTTTTAGGAAGCTTGATTAAAAGAGCAGGACAAGCGGCTGGGAAGTTCATCAAATCACCTGTCGGACAGCAGCTTGGGGGCTTGTTGAAAGGGGCCGCCAAGCAAGCCTTACCCATGGTGGGTAGTGCCATCGGAGGTTATTTCGGTGGCACTGGCGGTGCCAAAATCGGCAGTCAAGTGGCCTCTACAGCAGGGCGGATTTTTGGTTTGGAGCTGGAAGGATTGAGCCATGAAGATCAGGAATACGAAGCTGCCAAAAGGTTCGTGCAATTTGCCGGAACAGCTGCAAAAAATGCAGCGCTATCATCGCAGGCGGCCAATCCGAGATCAGTTGCGCAATCAGCAGTTTCCGCGGCCGCCCGTCAGCTTGCTCCCGGTCTGGTTCGCGGCGCCTCTGGGATAATTCCCAGTGCTTCAGGCAACGTATGCCCTTCTTGCGGACGGGGTGCCATGAGCGGCCGCTGGATGCGGCGCGGAAACAAAATCATATTGTTTGGAGCTTAGCCTATCATGGCTGCCGCTTCTTACGCCACATGGATGCTCGAGCAGGAAGCTCGCGCTTTATTGACTCGGTTGAAACGTATCAAGCCATTCGCTTTGCATGAAACCATGCTACCCGCGGCATCGCTATTACCGGCAACACAAATTGGCATCGAGCGTTATCTGATGCAAGGGCGGCGGGAAATGAGAGGTATGATCCAACGTTACATTGCCTGGTTACGAGCGTCCGGGCGTAAAGCAACGCCTGCCCATGCGCAGCAGTTGTTTTCGCTGTTGCGGCTGCGATTCAATACTGTGTTGACACAATTCGATTTATTTAACGATGCCCTCACGCAGCGCAGCGAGAATGAAGTCGGTGTGTGGCTCTCAGGCCTTGAGGTCGTCTCGGCGGATGCGCTCACAATTCCGGGGCATTACTATGAAGTGCCACCTGTCATTTGCTATCTCGATCGTGGTGTTGGCGCAGCGATCCGGCGTGCCAGAACACGATTGCCAGGCGGCGGTGAAAATCCGGTAGCGGTGATTCGTGTTCCGCGGGAACGCATGGTGGGCAGCGGCATCGCTTCTTCTCTGATCCATGAAGTGGGGCATCAGTCGGCTGCTCTACTTAACTTGGTCAATTCCTTGCGGCCTGTTTTGCAGGGTATGCAACGAGGCAGTGGAGCCTATAGCAATACTTGGGCATTGTGGGAACGGTGGATTTCGGAAATCGTCGCCGATTTCTGGTCGATTGCCCGTATTGGCATTGCTTCAACGCTCGGGTTAATGGGTGTAGTCAGCTTGCCGCGCGCTTTTGTATTCCGCTTGAACCGGGATGATCCGCATCCATCGCCGTGGATCCGTGTCAAGCTAAGCTGTGCGATCGGACAGGCGCTCTACCCGCATTCCCAATGGCAACGCCTGGTTCAGTTATGGGAGTCCTACTATCCGTTGGAGGGATTGGAGGCCGCGCAACGGCAGAATTATCAGGCATTGCAAGCGACTTTGCCCGGCTTCGTAGCATTGCTGATCAATCACCGCCCTGAAAGCCTGCACGGGCGCAGCCTGGCTGAAGCTTTGCAGGTACAAAACCGTCAGCCGCATCGTCTTCAGGCATTGTTCCTAACATGGCGCAAAAATCCAGTGAGAATGTATCGCACATCGCCGGTGTTGGCTTTCGCCGTGATCGGTCAAGCACGTGCCGACGGCCGCATGAGTCCGGAACAGGAAAGCGCCATATTGGGAAAACTACTCACTCACTGGGCGTTGCGCAGCACCTTGGCGGTATCCGCAGCCTGCTCAATGCAATCAGAACAGCCGAAACCTTGGCTTGCAAACTACCACCAACACAATCGTTTTATTAACTATTCACTTAGGAGAATGACATGAATACAAAATCCAAAAAAGTTCAGAGCTACGAAGCTCCATGTAATGGCACGCTGAGAGTTCGCTTGTATGATTCGGGTGGAAATAAAATACCGATCAAAGGGGCGAGCATTGAAGTTCTGGAATGGAAACTCAACGAATGGCAGCATATTGAAACACAGATCACTGATGAAAATGGGTATGCAGTTTTTGAGCTTCTAGGAGGTGATTCACATCGGTATGGTTTAGCTTATGAAAATGCCTTTGGTTTTCATGAGGATCCGGTTGCGTGTTCAGGCGATGAACCACAAGAGTTATTCTCAATAGACTGTAATTGCACCAAGCAGATTAATCTTGGAGTACCGGTAAATTTTACGCAGCAGCTTGTAATGTGTGGTCCTAAAACTGAAGAATTATTATGTCAAGATATTGTAGCGGGCCAACCGGCTAAACTTCGTATTTCGCATAGCGCTGTTTTGGGGAATCCAGATATTAAATTGTCTTCTAATCAGGGGGGGTTATCTCAACCTTCTATTTTCGTCGATGGCATGGATCGCGTATACGAAATAGCCGTCGATACGACAGGGATGCAAGGTGGTTATTCTTTTAATACATTTCTCAAACATGCTGACGGCTCATCAATCGCCACAAACTTAATTGGTACGGCTGTACGTAACGTACATCATGTAGATGCCAGAACTACGACCAGCCTCACTCGGACAGAAACATCTTTTACTGAAGACACCGCGTTTTGGACAGGTATTCGTAATAGTGCAGAGGCGCTTTCGTTCAATAATTATTTGAGTTTCATGGATTGGATTTTCTGTGGAAAGCAGAAACCGCGGGAATTAAGTCAATTTGAAAGTGATCGTTATGACGAAAAGCATCTGATGTGGCGGGATAAGTTATTGAAGAATCGTTTTTTACCTTTTACAGATTCTGATGCTTACCGCGTTGTTAAAGCGGCTACAGAAGCTTTTGTGATGGTAAATTGCGGTGTTCATCACCATGATTTGCAACCATTTGATCCAGCTCGGGATGAGGCATATTTGAACCGCCGGGATCTGCCAATACCACCGAGTGGCCTGGATCATGCTTTCAACAAAGAATATCTGGTAGGTGTCGATGGTAATGGCGATGTATTGCCATATCTCGCCGTTATTCGCCGTAAGTTGCCTGACATTCCGATTAAGATCAAGCCATTCGAGGATGCTAGCCCGAACGGTGACGCAGACGAATGTTTTGGGCTGCTGCAAGAGAAACTCACCAATCCTTGCTTGTTGGAGCTTATTTGGTCTTACTGGCACGAAGAAGGTATGCTGGTGCAAACGACCAATGCCGTAACGCGGCGATTCCAAAATGTGCGCGCCTCTGCACGTGATCCACTCGCCAATCTGGAAATGGATCCGCTACGGCCGCTCAATAATGTGCTTTGGGGTTACATCCAGGATGAGCAACACCGTTTGACGGTCAACCGGCGTAATTACGAGTACGATCACCATTACGGATTACGTCTGGAAGGCAAAGCGGTACAAAATTTCCGTCCCGCCGATACGCGCTCGAAATTCCTGGAAGCTTTTCATCACTTGCTCAGGTTGTGCACCGTGTTTTATAAGCAGGATGACGATACCACCGTCAAGGCCGATGCTTTTCCGGTACTTAACGCGCTGAAAGAAGTGCATTTGATTCTCTCGCAAGGGGCGCATAATCAATTTGGCGACTTGCCGTCGACGGCTCGTATCGAAATGTTGATGCAGCAGTGGTTGTTGGCTCGGCCGGAATTCCGGGAATTGTTGCCGACGCGCATTATGGTGGCTTATCCCGAACCTTGGATGGATCGCGTTGACGCGATGAAGAAATTGCAAGGCTGGACCGATACCAGCGTATTGCATTTCCGTAACTTGGCCATGTTCGGCGAGCAGCTTTTGCTTTCCATCCGCTGGGGTCATTGGAGCGACGAATTCGAGCCTGTCAAAGCGCTCAATTGGGCGCGGTTTTTCCGTCCGCAGGCGCAAGGTTACATTCATGCCTACCGTGCTGCAACCGGCGTTGATCTTTCGGTCGATTTGACTGCCAATGTGCCCGTCGATTCGACCTTGCCATCGGTATTGTTGCAAAAACGTTTGGCAAGCCAGCAGCGGGCGATGTGAGATGCATGGCCATGATCAATTTTACTTCGGCACTCTACTTGGGATTGCATCATCCGAGCCAGTTTCTGCAACCCTGGCAACAGCTTACACTCGGGGTTCCGGCTGCGCTGGAAGAACCGCCCGGCGCTGAGGAAACGGCGGGAAGATTGGCGCAGCTACAAGGGTGCGAGCACGGTGTTTTGTTGCCTTCCACGTTGCATTTATTTTGGGATTTATTTGCCATGCTGCGCCAGCAACCGGCAGCGTTGTTCGTGGATGAAGGGGTTTACGCAATTGCTTACTGGGGGGTGGAACAGTTTCGTGCCAAAGGTGGCGATGTTTACACTTTCCGGCACCACGATCCTGATGCGTTGCTGGCGCAAATCAAGCGGCAAGCGCATAAAAAGAAATATCCCGTGGTAATCGCGGATGGTTTTTGCCCAGCATGTGGTCATGTCGCGCCGGCTGGAGAGTATCTGGAGATTGTGAGGCGTTATGGCGGTTTACTGGCATTGGATGATACCCAAGCTTTGGGAATTCTGGGTGAGTCGCCAGCGTTGCACAATCCTTATGGCAAAGGCGGGGGCGGGACGTTGCGCTGGAGTGGAAATTTTGGGCCGGATATTGTGGTGGGTTCATCACTGGCAAAAGGTTTTGGTGTGCCGGTAGCGGTTCTTGCAGGCAGCAAGAAGCTGATCAGACGCTTTAAAACAGTCAGCGATACCCGGGTGCATGGCAGTCCGCCGTCGATTGCGGTTATTCAGGCTGCCCGGCATGCATTGCAGGTGAATGAAACTCATGGGAATTTGCTGCGGCACAGATTGGCTCAGCGGGTTGCGCAATTTCGCAAAGGATTGGAAGCCATCGGCTGGGACTCAATTGGCGGCTGGTTTCCTGTGCAAACTTTGCGGGGAATCATAGGAAATGCGGCGATCCGAATGCATCAATATCTCTCCCGGTATGGTATCCGGGCGATATTGTCACGGCCTCGCAATCATGGCGAAGCGCACCTGAGTTTTTTAGTGACAGCGCGCCATAGCGCAGGCGAAATTGATCGTTGCATTGACATACTGAGTACATTGACACGAGGCCTTGATAAGGCAGCAAATCGCAGCGGTAAGCCAGCGTATTCGGGCTTCATATAATGACAAGTACATGCGAGAGGTGAATCATGAATCAAGAATTAAGTTTTGAAACCATACCGTTAGAACTTACTCCCGGCTTTGCGGAAGAAATGTTCGAAGTGGAAAGTGAGCGGGGAATCCGCCGCTCAGTTGCAGGATCTAGAAACCGCGGTTTTCGGCCTTGTGTTCGTCCCGGTTTGAGACCAAAAGGAACCAAACGTCCGCCGTTCTCGAGGACAAGACCTTTCGTAAAGGGATTGCGGCGGCCGTTTGGCAGTGCTGCCTATGAACCTTATCCGATTGCGAGCGAGCCCTATTCCAGTGAACCGGAACCATCCGGCTCAGAACGCACCCGCTGGGTACAGGATTGCTTGAATCAAGCGGCGGGAACGCAACTTCCAGTGACCGGAATCATGGGCCGGGATACACGCAGCGCCGTGCGGAATTTTCAGCGGCAGCAAGGACTGAGAGCAAGTGGTATTGTCGGCCCAGATACCGAAGATGCCTTGAAAGCGGCTTGCTCCGGACAAAATGCCGGGGAAAATTCTGAGCTTGAGTCATATATCAAAGAACCTGGTTTTACCGCGTGGTTAACCTGGCAGCCCAGTAATGAAAAGCCGAAGTTGTATACCTGGGATGAAATCCAGAAGCGCCCGCGTGATCGGATGCACGGTGATACCGGTATTTATGTTGTTGTTCTATTTGAGCGAAGAAACGTTGGCGGGAAAACAAAAAAAATAATCACCCAAATCCTGAAAGTTGGAAAAGCGATCGATCAATCTTTTCGGGAGAGACTTGAGCATAAATCTCACCAAGATATACGAGCGATGTATCCGGGTAAAGTTGGGTATTACCTGGCCAAAATACAAGCAAGCGGCGCATGCCCTGTTCGCGGCTGCGGCTCTGTAATAGAGCATTTGGTTACACGTACTTTGATTCGGTCTGGAAAAATGATGCTTCCGCACCATAAGGAACCGATTGTTCCTATCAAGGCACTCGATCAAATTCAGGTGGCCAATATTCTGCCGAAGCCTTTGGCTAAAAATCTTGGAAAAGCCTATGCCGCAGCCGGCCCCCTGGATGTCCGGAAACAAAGAATTAGGCCTGTGGCAGCTCCAGCCAGCGGCTCCGGTAATTTGATTCTACCGAAGGATGCGATATGGGAGCTGGAGTATCCCTTTAGCGAAGCCGAAGAATTGGAGCTTGCCGCTGAATTATTGGCCATTTCCAACGAAGAAGAATTGGATTTATTTCTTGGTAAGTTGTTCAAGGGGATCGGTAGAGGATTGAAGAAATTTGGCCGTTTCGTCGGCAAGAAAGTGTTACCTGCATTGGGTAAGGGTTTGAAAGCGATTGGCAAGGTTGCACTGCCGATTGTTGGCAAAGCACTCGGATCTTTTATACCCATACCGGGCGTTGGCACGGCAATCGGGGGTGCCATCGGAACGGCCGTTAGTAAGGCGCTGGAGCTTGAATTCAGCGGTTTGCCCACAGAAGAAGCGGAACTGGAAATGGCGCGGCGTTTTGTGCGCATTGCCGCGGCAGCAGCCAGGCAAGCGGCTTTGGCTAATCCGCATGCCAATCCCGAAGCTATCGCCAATGCTGCTTTGATGGCAGCGGCTAAAATGCATGTGCCGAATCTTCCTGTAGCGATTCATAGCAATTCGGAACTAAACGGTGCGATTAATAATGAATGGCAGGCCAATAGCATTCAACCAGAGCGATCCGATCAGGAAGCGTTTCTTGGCGATGTATGGAACACTGTTAGTGCGGGGGCTCGTAAACTCTCCAGTGGCGTTGCCAGTATGCTGACTGGTTGCGCACCCATTGAGGATCGCACAAGTTTTACGCCCAAAGATAAGCGTAAAGGAAAGCCACGCGATATGAGCAAAGTGTACGCACTGGTATTGCATCAGACTGCCGGCAATCAAAGGAATGCGCCGCCAAACCGGTATGATAGTGTCACTGCGCATTTTGTAATTAAACCTAACGGGCAGATACTACAATTGCATCCATTGTCAGCTTACCTCAATGCCTCAAACGGGTTCAACGCTGGTAGTGTGGCCGTTGAATTTGCAGGTAATTTTCCTGATGTAAGAGGTAAACGATACGTATATCCGAATGGCGCATCACCTCAAGGTGTTCTGACTAACGAACAGATCGAGGCAGGACGTTGCTTAGTGCGTTATCTTATTAAAAATATGGGTCTTACCCATATTTTGGCGCATCGACAATCCAGCGCGAGCCGTGCAAACGATCCAGGCCCGGATATTTGGTATCACGTTGGCCAATGGGCAATCAATAATCTGGGTTTACGGGATGGTGGGCCAAGTTTTAAGGTTGGTAGCGGCAATCCCATACCGGATATTTGGCGGACGTGGGGAACAGCAAGACAACAACCTGAGCTAGGTGAAGAAATCTTTGCTTAAAGTCAGAACCTCGTTATCTCTGTCAACCTTTAATTAAAGGCGGGTATCGTGATAACAATTTTAAACATCGGAATATTACCATTCGAGGCTGGTGGGGCGCTTAGAAGCAAAGCAGTCAAGCCGGCCTTGATTTCACTAGAATTCGCGATCAATCGATATCCTGAGAGATACGCGAAGATAAATTACCGTGTTAAATATTTCAACTGATGCACTGGCTTATACGCAGCACAGGTTCGCACACTTTGTCTCCGAGTTAAAAGCGTTTATTCGCTTTCCGAGCGTTAGCGCGCAATCGCAGCATAACGGTGATATCCGACGATGTGCGGAGTGGCTGGCCGGACAATTGCAAAAAATCGGTATGGAACGAGTGGCTGTATTTCCTACCGGCGGTCATCCCGTCGTTTACGCTGAGCACTGTCATGAAGCGGGAAAACCTACGGTGCTGATTTACGGTCATTACGATGTGCAACCGGCTGAGCCGCTTATCGAATGGCGTTCGCCGCCCTTCGAACCCGTGATCCGTGGAGACGATCTTTATGGCAGAGGCGCTTCGGATGATAAGGGGCAGCTTTTTACGCATATCAAGGCATTGGAAGCGTTGCTTCGGAGTGGCCGGGAATTACCCGTTAACGTCAAGTGCCTGTTTGAGGGCGAGGAGGAAATCGGCAGCCCCAATTTGCCTGCTTTCATGATCGCCAACCGGCAGTCACTTGCGGCGGATTGCGTTGTGATATCGGATTCGCAAATCCCGGATGCTAGACAGCCCGCCATTACTTACGCCTTGCGAGGTTCAATTAATTTTGAGCTGGAGCTCACCGGGCAAAAGCGGGAATTGCATTCGGGCGTGTTGGGCGGTGCCATCCATAATCCGTTGCAAGCGCTGTGCGAAATGATTGCGCAAATGCATGATAAGGCTGGACGTATAGCTATTCCTGGTTTTTATAACCGCGTGCGGCGATGGGATGTGAAGGAGCGGGCCTACATGAGAAGGGTTGGACCGTCTGATGAAAAAATATTACAAGATGCCGGAGCGGCAATGGGTTGGGGCGAACGGGATTATTCATTGTATGAGCGTACCACGATCCGTCCTGCTATTACGGTAACCGCCATGCAAGGCGGATACCAGGGTGGCGGTGTTAAGGCGGCCATTCCGACTCATGCTCTGGCCAAACTGAATTTCCGCCTGGTGCCAGACCAGGATCCGCAGGAAATCGATCGGCTTTTCCGCACATATGTCGCAAAGATTACGCCGCCAGGTCTGTGGGCACGAATTCGCACTTTTGCACCGTCCCGACCGGTGATGATAGACCGTAACCATCCTGCAGTCATGACTGCGGCACGCGCCTATCGTCAGGGATTCGGGGCAGCGCCGGTATTTTTGCGCAATGGCGGCACGATTCCGGTAGTGGGTCTAATTCAGGAAATTTTGCATCTGCCTGTTGTGCTGATAGGCTTTGGTTTGCCAGGCGACGCTATTCACGGGGCGAATGAAAAATTTCATTTACCCAATTTTTTTCATGGAATTGAGACCAGTATCCGGTTTTTGACAACAATAGGACAGAGACAGGATGCCGGTCTTGTCAGGCCGGATAACAGTCAACCTATATTCATAACACAGTAACATTTTGGAGGCCATGATGATCATCGATTGCCATTGTCATGCCGGAAGCGGCGATGGGTTTACCGGACCCTGGGATACGCGGGCTCCATTAGAGGATTATCTACGCCGCGCCAGCGCGGCAGGAATTCAGCGTAGTGTCTTGTTTGCCGCATTTCATTCAAATTACGCTGCCGCCAATAAAGAAGTGGCGAAGATTGTAGCCAGTCAGCCGGACAGGTTTTATGGCTTTGCATTTGTGCATGCGGCCAGGGACCGCGGGCGGGTACATAGATTGATCGAAACCGCTGTCAGACAATATGGATTTGCCGGGATCAAAGTGCATCGTCATGATGCGCCGATTACCCGGGAAATCTGTGATGCGGCAAGGGCTTTCGCTTTGCCGGTACTTTACGATGTGGTGGGAGAGGTATCGGTTTGTGAGCTGCTGGCGCAAGAATACCCGGATGTCAATTTCATTATTCCCCATCTAGGCAGCTTTGCTGACGATTGGCGTGCACAATTAGGCCTCATTGATCACTTGGTTCGTCATCCGAATATCTATACAGACACTGCCGGCGTTCGGCGTTTTGATTTGCTGGAACAAGCGGTGAAACGTGCCGGAGCGGGCAAGATTTTGTTTGGCTCGGATGGGCCATGGCTTCATCCAGGTATTGAATTGGGAAAGATCAAGGCATTACGCCTTTCATCACAACAAGAAAAACTGATTTTGGGAACTAATTTGCGGAAATTAATTCATCTTGCGCGACAGAATCGGCCATCCGCTTTATCCGAAAGGCAAAGCACGGCACAATTCGCTTTTTCCAAATAACATCCGCAGACGAAGATAGCGTAATTAATACTCGCTGTTTTCCTGGCGTTGTGCTGCCCGGCGCAACTGTAAGGCGCGGTCGGTTACGCCTAGACGCTGCGCGGCCCGCTGCAAGTTGCCGTTTGCTTCGTCGACCGCGATGCGAATAGCGGTTTCTTCGGTATTTTTGCTGATAGTTTTGAGTCCCATGCCGCGGCTAAGCGCGATGCGGATTGCGCGTTCAAAACTCATATCGCGCCATTCTTTCCAATCTTCAGATAAAACCGGTCGTTCATCCGGTGGAATGCAGCCGACCGTAATAGGGCCTTCACCCGCATAGCGGCACAACATCCGCGCAATTACCTGTTTGAGGTCTCGCACATTGCCCGGGTATTGCCTGCGCAACAGATATTCTTGGACAGGTTTATCGATGGCGGGTACATCGTGGTTCGTGCAGTTTTTTTCTAGAAAATGATTGGCTAGAGGCAAAATGTCTTCAGACCGTTCGCGCAAAGGCGGCAAGCGGCAAATATAGCTGGCAATGCGATAATAAAGATCGGCGCGGAATTCGCCGCGTTGAACTTGCGCCATAAGGTCGCGATTGGTGGCGCAAATTAACCGGAGTGATGTGCGTTGCCAGGCATTGCCGCCGACACGTTTGTAAGTTTGCTCTTGAATGACCCGTAAAAGCTGAGTTTGCATGGTCAGTGATAATTCACCCACTTCATCCAAAAAAAGTGTGCCGCCGTTCGCGAGCGCGAATACGCCATCTCGTGAAGATGTAGCACCTGTAAATGCTCCCCGTTCATGACCGAAAAATTCACTGCCCGATAATTCCGGCACTATGGTCGTGCAATCCAGAATAACAAGCTCACCCTTATCGGTGCGATTGTCGAGCGTGTGTATGAGATTGGCCAGTAATTCCTTTCCAGTTCCGCTTTCACCGAGAATTAATACTGATACGTTGGTAAAGCGCGCGACTTCGATCACTTGGCGTAATATGGTTTGCAGTGTTTGACTTGTACCAACTAATGCATTTTGAACAAGCGGAGAATTGAGTAACCGATTGATGGCTTCCCAGCGGCGCAAGCGGGCGGTGATTTCATGAATGATCAAATTATCTTTTGTGCAAACCAGCACATCAGATGCACCCGCTTCCATTAATTGCCAGATGGCTTCTCCTGAAATGGCTTCGTGACAGCAGGCAAGGACTTGTATTTGACCGTTATGACTAAGTTCGCATAACTGTTCACAGAGTTCCGGGGTTACTTTGTTGCTAAAGACGATACCGGAGTGACTGCAGGGAACTCGATAATCTTGTACTTCGATGCCCTGCTGGGTTAAGAGGTCGACGAATTTGCAAATGGTTTTTTCGGAGTGATCTCCGATGCCGCGAACCCAGACAGTGATAGATCCAGATATATCGTTAAAGAAAGTATCCATAGTATTTAGCAACGAACTGATTGAAATAAATCAACGAAGAATCCTGAAGAACTCTTCTTAGTCAGATAATTGCTTGCAGTCAGTGTCGCTATACTTGGATTTTTGTTCAGCCGAATTATTTATTGCTATTATTCAGCAGGTTGTTTTTGAAGTGTTGCTCAAGCAATTATTTTTTCTGCATGGAGATTGCATTCCATGCCTGTAATTTCATTCTAAAATAAATGAGCTGTTTATTGAAGATAATTTATGTATTTCTTTACTTATTGATTTTATTAAAAAAAATTTAGATTGTTCCGGATTTTTACTAAGCAATGCTGATAGGTTCTTGTTCCGGCACTCAAAAGGAGGTGGTTTGAGTGAACATGTTACTAGCGCATTTAAACCTAATAAAAATCCGATTATGATCTGAATTGACAGCAACCCCGTTTTACTATGCTTGTGATATTTTCATTCACTGGAAGCAAAAATATCAGTGGATCGTTTATTCCGAAGTGATATTAATCACATGCAATGTCATTTTATGGCATCATCCCTGGAAAACGTAAGTTTGAATTATTTGAGAATCACTTGCTCGTCAATATATTGTACTTATTAAAGCTGTTGTTCTCAGATTTACATTGACCGGATATAGTTTATTGCGTTATTTTTATCCATTTTTTATAAAAGCGCCTTTAATGAGTTACAGTTTTTT
>CAADGS010000064.1 GCA_900696615.1 uncultured beta proteobacterium | reverse complement strand
GCAATGCCCCGTGTCGACAGTCAGCGCTAAAAACCAATTTCTTGCAGCAGTCAAATTTTCCCTGCCTGTTAACAAACCCAGACATTCGATATTGGTTGTAACCAGTACCGCCGATCGATTAGTGGATTACCATTGCAGTCTCAAATTATCCCAAGCCTGGCAAACTGATTATTTACAACATGACACTGCCGGTCATGATCTGCCACTCGATGCACCGCAATGGCTTGCGCAGGTAATTGCACAGTGGAGTATTGAAAAATGTAGTTGATATGCTAGCAGCAGGAGAAATCGCTTGTTACAACTTGAATAACACGAAGTTATGATACGTCCCGCTATTAATTGCATCATAATTCTTATTACATGACCATAATCTCAGTGTAAGATTGTCAAAATCAGGAAATTAAGGAAATCTATATTAATTAAATGGGTGCTGATAATCAGTTTTTATACTTTCAGGCTCAAGATTGTTTGATGAATTTGAAGCCCTGACACATGTAAATATGCTTACTCGATCGAACTCCAATTTCATATCGCTTGACTCTCCGGACTTCCACCAAGAGCGGTTTACACTTCTCAGTAAAATAGCGAAGATTGGTGATTGGTCTACTGTTTTTTTGACCAACACTACGATTTGGTCTGATTATCTTTATGATTTCTACGAACTTGATAAGAGTTTTGATTGCTCGACATTGCTGGAAGCCACTACTTTATACCGGGCTGCAGAAAAAGAGCGAATGCTGGCATTGATCGGATATGTCAAGCAAACTAAAACAGAATGCAGCGGCGAATTTAAGGTGATTATGAAGGATGGCCGGATTAAATGGCATTCGGCTGTGCTCTCTCCTTTGCTAGGAAACGATGGCGAAGTAATTGGATTGTATGGGGTGTTACAGGATATTTCCGCATGGAAGCAAGTTGAAAACAGCAATGAAAAAGAACAGCTTCTTTATCGCCATATTTTGGATAAGCTGCCAGCCGAGCTTGTCGTGCTCAATCCGCTAGGCCGTTATATTTATGCTAATCATACCGCCATCGAGAGCAAAGGACGCCGTGGTCTGCTTACCGGTAACCGCCGCGAAAGATTAAGTGATTTAGGTAACTGGATTCCCGCAGCAGAATCCAGGCGGCACGAAATCATGAAAGAATGCTTAACGCTTAAACAACCGGTTACATTTGAAGAAAAACTAACAGATATCGAGGGCATAGAACGGATTTATTTGCGTACCATCTATCCGCTGTTAGATGAAAATGGAGAGGTGGAATTACTCATCGGATATGGGATGGATATCACGGCTAGAAAGAAAAGCGAACTGGAGTTACAGCGCATGGCGTATGTCGCTGAAAAAACTAATGGCATCGTGATGATTACGGACCCCGAGAAAAGAATTATTTGGATCAATAACAGCTTTGAAAAAATTCTCGGCTATAAATCCGAGGAAGTAATTGGTTACGATCCGGCGTCTTTTCTTCAAGGTCCCGATACGTCTCGCGACACCATTAAGGAGATTACTCGTTCATTAACAAGTACAGGAACATTTTCCGGTGAAATTCTCAATTACACCAAAAGCGGTGAGAAGATATGGCTCTATTTAAATATCGCGGCAGTATATGACGATGCGGGTAGACTGATTAATTATGTTGCCGTTGAGAATGACATCACACTGATAAAAATGGCGGAACAACAACTACAGGATGCTATGGAAAAGGAGCGTGAGCTTAATCGTTTCAAAACTCAATTTGTCAACCTGGCTTCGCATCAGTTTCGCACGCCGCTTGCTACCATTAGCTCAAGTATCGATTTATTGGATTTGAAAATGGAATCCGCCAGTCTTAATTCTTCGTTCATCGATTTTTTTCGCAAGCATAAAGCGATCATGGCAGAAGAAACGATACGCATGACTGAGTTGATGGAAAATATCCTGGATATTGGACGCATCGATGAAGGAAAAATTGAGTTATCAAAGAAAAAGGTGTCATTTAAACAATTTATGGATGCTTTTGTGTCGTCCAATTCCGAATCCACTGGGCAGAAAAGGAAACTGATCTATCGTTTTGAGGCGTCTGATTGCATCATTAATTTGGATGAGATTGTGTTGCGCAACGTTTTACGCAATGTGGTATCGAATGCTTTTAAATATTCCGAAGGTAAGCAAGAACCGATACTGACCGTGACTTTGGCTGATGACTGTTATTTGATAAAAATACAAGACTTTGGTATCGGTATACCGGAATCCGATCAACCATTTCTTTTTCAGTCTTTTTTCCGTGCATCCAATGCCAAAATCTGTCCTGGAACCGGGCTTGGACTCATGATTGCGAAAAAACTGATTTCACTTCATGGTGGCGAAATCGGTTTTGAAAGCAAAGCAGGCAATGGTTGTACAGTATCGATGCAATTGTTCTTTGAATGACGCAATGAATAATCCATTAATCCTGATTATCGAAGATGAGAAGATGTTGCGGGAGAATATTGCCGGAATTGTTACACATTTTGGTTTTCGCGTAATAAGCTCAGGTTCGGGTGAAGAGGGTATCAAAATGGCGATGGAGTCTCTTCCCGCTCTCATTATTTGCGACATCATGCTTCCGGGAATTGATGGTTTTGATGTTTTTAAGCGGATAAAGCAGAACTCTCAATTATCTGCCGTCGCGTTTATCTTTCTTACTGCAAAATCAACCCGTTCTGATACGCGAATGGGTATGGATATGGGGGCCGACGATTATCTTACTAAGCCTTTTACCAAGGAAGAGTTGATTAATAGCATCAAAGCGCGACTTGAAAAAATAAGTAAGTTGCGCGCCACTGAATTGAAAAAAGATGAATTGATCGAAACCGCACTTGAAAAAATGACCAGCTTAACTAAAGCCGAACGCAAGGTATTCAATAAGATATCCGAAGGACTTACCACACCGCAAATTGCCCAGAAACTTTTTCTCAGCCAGAAAACCATTGAAAATCATCGTGTCAATATTTCACGTAAACTTAATTTGAGCGGCCCCAACAGTTTGATTAGTTTTGCATTGAGAGTAAGAGCGCTCAGCTCGAATAATCATTTTCCAGATAATTTTCCGCCTGTTTCCTCACATTGATCGATAGCGGGCAAATAACCTGCACAGAAACCGGAAACTCTTGCTGTGTCGCAGCGCACGGACATCAATACTGACTAGAATTGTTTCTGCCTTCACAAACATTCATTCGGTAAAGTTGATCCGATCAACTTGGTTTACGATTGATCGCTTTTATTTTCTTGTTGCTTTTCAGCACCTACAATCGTCATGACGTCACAAGCCTGTAAATGCAGGAGTTGAGCTATTTCTTCATAGTCATCGGGTAATGCGGCATCATTCCATCCGTTGGCAGAGTGCCTAGCTAGGTTAACAGCAAGAATGACATTACGGACCCGCTGTAATGTTGAATTATTATCGTCCATAAGGGTAATAAGTAATTGAGGCAGCCGCCACTTTATTGCAAGTTCATGTTGCAGTTGCAATAAGGAAAAACCAAGAATCGTTTTTTGAGCGGCGGCGCTACGCAGTGTTTTGTCTTGTTTTTGTAATTGCTTAATTTTCAACATGTCATTGGGTGCAAAACACCACATGAGCATTTCTGCTATATCGTGCAGTAATGCAGCGATGCGGATTTCTTCAAAATGTAAATCATGAAGCCGAACGGCCCAATCAAAAGCATAAGAAGAAGCGATGTTGGCGCGATGTGCGGTTTTTAACAAATGAACGAGCGCGCTCATGTTATCGCGGCCTAGAATTTCTTCAACCAATGGTTTTGCAGATACTTTATTCAATGTTGCTTCAAGCCCGAGTATCATGATCATTTGCTCAACTTCCACCACATCATGCTCTTGACTTCGATGCTTGTGTGCCTGCAAATAGCGTAGCAGTTTGACCGTCATAAAAGGATCGTTCTTGACAACTTGAGCGAGGCTTCGGGCGCTGAGATGTTGTTCGTCTTGCTCGAGAGCAGACACATTTCGTGCAGTTTGCTTCAAAACCGGAATTTCCGCCGTGGTAAGAAAACTTACCCATTCCGATAATTTTTTATCCTGATCTGACATATTGAACTCCTGGCTCAAATGATTCTGTAAATTCAACGACATCGCCGAATTCAATCTTTAGGAAACCATGAATTATCGGAGATTTCTAATTGAATGATAACCCCCGCTGCCACGAAATTCGTATGGTCGGGTTGGTTCATGCGTTATAAAAACAATCGCTGAAGCGCAATACCCGGATCCTCCGCCCGCATGAATGCTTCGCCGACAAGAAATGCATGCACATGATTGTTTCGCATCAAAGCTACATCTGCAGGACTATGTATGCCGCTTTCGGTAATGACTATTTTCGACGATGGAATTTTGTTCGATAATTCCAGGGTAGTATTTAATGTGGTCTCAAATGTTTTTAAATTTCTATTGTTGATGCCAACTAACGGCGTTTCTAGGCTTAGTGCCATTTCAAGTTCTACTGTGTCATGAACTTCTACCAAAACTGCCATGCCAAGTGAGTGAGCAAGTTTTTCAAGCGCCACCATCCGCCTGAGTGGTTCATCTGATGAGTTGCCATATTCTAATAAAAAAGCGCTTACTATCAGCAAAACACAATCGGCATTCATGGCACGGGCTTCGGCTATTTGATATTCTTCAAGTATGAAATCTTTACGTAAGACAGGTAATAAGCAAGCTGCACGCGCTTCTTGCAAGTATTTTGGGCTACCCATGAAAAATTCCGCATCCGTTAGCACCGATAGGCAAGCTGCACCATGTTGAGCGTACGTTTTGGCGATTTCGCCAGGTAAAAATTCAAAAGCCTGCTTATCCGTGTCAGAAGTGCGACCTCGTAATCGTCCTTTACTGGGACTTGCCTGCTTAATCTCAGCGATTACTGCGGATTGTCCGGCAGCGATTTTATTACGAATTGCGGCAACAAAATCACGAGTCGAAGAATTGTGTTGTGCTTCATGCAATAAGGAAGAATAGGGGTTCAGTGCTTTTGCAGCTGAAATTTCTTGTTTCTTGACGGTAAGAATTTTTTCTAGAATATCTGACATGTTTGATCATTCGATGGAATTTGCTTGCGTAAATTTCACTAATTCATCAAGTTTTTTTAGAGCCGCGCCACTTTCTAGCGCTTGATGAGCTTTCTGAATACCCTGTGCGAATGTTTCGGCGATACCGGAAACATAGATTGCCGCACCGGCATTTAACAGAACAATATCGCGGGCAGGTCCGGCAACATTCTCAAGAACTGACATCAGCATTATTTTCGCATGTTCACTGTCGGTAACTTGGATCGTCTCGATGGATGCTGTTTTCAAATTAAAATCTTCTGGCTTGATGGTATAGTGAGTTATGTGACCATTTTTTAATTCCCCGATGTTGGTTTCGCCGGATATCGAAATTTCGTCCAAACCATCTTTGCCATGCACAATCAGTACATGTTGACTTCCCAGTTGTTGTAGGACACGTGCCAAGGTCTCGACTAGATCCTCGTGAAACACCCCCAATAATTGTCTTCTTGCATTAGCGGGATTGGTTAACGGCCCCAAAATATTGAATAAAGTTTTAACACCTAATTCTCGTCGTACCGGTGCGGCGTGTTTCATGGCGGCATGGTAATTGGGCGCGAACATAAAGCCTAAACCAATTTCATGAATGCATCGGGCGACTTGCCGGGGTGTTTGATTTAAATTTACACCCAGGGCTTCCAAAATATCAGCGCTGCCGGACTTGCTTGAAACCGATCTTCCTCCATGTTTGGCAACACTGGCTCCGGCAGCAGCTGCAACAAACGCCGAAGCAGTTGAAATATTGAAGGTATGTGCGGAGTCACCCCCTGTGCCGCATGTATCGACGAGATGCAATGCTTCGGAAACATCGACTTTGACCACCAATTCCCGCATAACTTGCGCAGCTGCGACAATTTCTTCGACACTCTCTTTTTTTACACGCAGACCTATGATGATCGCGGCAATCAGGACGGGTGAAGTCTCTCCGTGCATCATTTGCCGCATCAACGATGTCATCTCATCTTGAGTTAAGTTCTTGTGCACAATAATACGAGTTAATGCTTCATGCGGTGTCATGAAATTTCCTTGCTCTTCTGTTTCGATGATTGCTTAAGAAAATTTTCTAACATTTGATGACCATGCTCACTCAAAATCGATTCCGGATGAAATTGAATGCCTTCGATTGCAAGCGTTTTGTGACGCAATCCCATAATTTCATTGTCTTCGGTCCATGCGGTAACTTCCAGGCAATCGGGTAGTGTAGAGCGCTCAACGACTAGCGAATGATAACGCGTTGCAATAAAAGGATTGGGCAGGTTCCTAAAAACACCTTGATTGTGATGAAAAATGAACGATGTTTTTCCATGCATGAGTTGCTTTGCATGAATGACTCGGCCTCCGAATGCTTGCCCAATGCTTTGATGACCCAAACAAACACCTAATACCGGAATACTTTGACTAAATTGATTGATAACAGCAAGCGATATACCTGCTTCATTGGGTGTGCACGGACCAGGGGAAATGACGATTCGTTCAGGTTTTAGTTGTGAAATGATATCTAGGGATATTTCGTCATTTCGGTACACAACAACTTTTTCTCCTAGTTCGGCAAAATATTGTACTAAGTTATAGGTAAAAGAATCGTAGTTATCGATCATTAGTAACATAATATGTCAACGCTTTGTTTTTAAAAACTGTTGTTTTAGGTTTATCGAAGAGCATTCATTTTGAATGGAGAAATCGTTATGAATCGTTATGAAGTGAAAATCAATAAGCGAATTTTACCAGTTCAATCAGTGCGAATGTTATCCTGCTTCATAAGCGTTCTAGTTATCAATTTGATATCGCCTTATTAATTCAGTAGAATACGAACCTTTTCTAACCTTGCCTCACCAAATTTTTTTGGGAGGTTTTATCCATAAGGAATATATGCGACATTACGAAATAGTTTTTATTGTTCATCCTGATCAAAGTGAGCAAGTTCCAGCAATGATCGAACGCTATCGTAGCATTGTTACTGCAAAAAATGGGAAAATCCATCGTGTAGAAGACTGGGGGCGTCGTCAGCTCGCATATCTCATTCAAAAGATTCATAAGGCGCATTACGTACTGATGAATATTGAATGCGATCAGGAAACCTTAGACGATCTGGATCATGCTTTTAAATTTAGTGATGCTGTTCTTCGGCATCTTACTATTAGAATGAAAGGTCCAATCACAGAAGCATCTCCTATGATGCGCCAAGATGAGCGAGCCAATACTTCCGATGTGCTTGCCGCTGATGCCACGTTGGAGGATACGGAAGCAGAGGACTTATTAGGCGAATCTGGTGCTTCGGCGTAGCTGCAATTGCAATTGGATTGTAATCAGACGATTATTTGTGGAAAAATCATTAAATTGGGGATCTTGCGATACACGCCGGCAGGCATTGCCGTTATTGAATTTACAGTAAATCATGTATCAAGACAGATCGAAGCAGGAGGCGTCCGGCAAATCACGTGTGAAATAATTGCGATAGCATTAGGCCAACTTGCTTTAGCAGTGGCGGAGCTAGCGGTTAATAGTAAAGTCAAATTGATAGGTTTTCTGAATAGCAAAAGCCGCATGGATCAGCGATTGGTATTGCATGCCAATCAAGTTATACTCATTTAAACAATAAATAGGAATTAAAATGACGCGTTTTACAAGACGTAAGGACAGTAAAGATAAGGAAAAAGATAAAAAAGCCAACCGCCCTTTATTTAAGCGTAAGAAGTTTTGCCGTTTTACGGCGGAAGGGATAAAGCAAGTTGACTACAAAGATATTGACATTTTAAAAGAGTTTATTAGTGAGAATGGCAAAATTATTCCGGCACGTATTACCGGTACGAGTGCTTTTTACCAGCGTCAACTGAGTACTGCTGTGGAACGTGCTCGTTTTCTGGCGTTATTGCCTTATACTGATCAGCACTAAAGGAGTTATGGTATGCAAATCATTTTGATGGAAAAGATTCCTAATTTAGGACAATTGGGCGATATAATTAACGTTAAGAACGGTTTCGCACGTAACTATCTTATTCCGCAAGGAAAAGCCAAACGTGCAACAGAGCAGGCTATTGCCGAGTTTCAATCAAAACGTGCTGAATTAGAGAAAATTCAAGCAGCGTCATTATCAGCTGCACAGGCAATTGCTGACAAATTAGATGGGCTTTTACTACAAATTACTCAGAAAGCTGGCAGTGATGGAAAATTATTTGGCTCAGTGACCAATGCAAATATTGCTGAAGCGCTGAAGGAACAAGGTTTTGCAATCGAACGATCTATGATTCGCATGCCACATGGACAATTTAAACAAGTGGGAGATTATCCGCTCACAATATCGATCCATGGCGATGTTACAGCGCAAATCACTGTTTCTGTTTTGGGTGAGGCGGCGTTATAAAAATTAATTCTAGGATAACCCTCTAAAACGAAACCGCCGAAGCCTAGAAATACACAGTTAACGAGGTGCAGTGAAGATACGCAGTGTATAGAGTTTATGCTTGTGTATCAGTATCATATTGCATGGATACTCATTCATAGCTTTTCTTAGATGAACGATAAGGACTATAAAGATAGTCCTTTTTTATTTTTGTAGTGCAGCAATGTTAAAATGGCATTCTGTCTGTGCGCTTCTGGATGAAAAACGATGGCATACTCACCTGTAAGTATTAATCAAGATCAACTTTTAGATTCCTATAAGACTCCCCCCCACTCAATTGAAAGTGAGCAATCCGTTTTGGGCGGACTCATGCTAGATAATAATGCATGGGATAAAGTCGCTGACATTATTACGGATAGTGACTTTTACCGGCAGGATCATCGCCAGATCTACCATCATATTTGCAAATTGATCGAACAAAATCGACCGGCCGACGTCATTACGGTTGCCGAGTCCTTGGAAACGTCTGCCGAGCTTCAGACCGTTGGCGGACTCGCTTATATTGGCGCTATCGTACAAAATACACCATCGGCTGCGAATATTAGGCGTTATGCCGAAATTGTCCGTGAACGCTCTATCATGCGCAACCTGGCGCAAGTTGGCGTGGAAATTGCTGACTCTGCTTACAATCCGGCTGGCCGATCGGCAGCTAATTTACTCGATGAAGCCGAGGCAAAAGTTTTTGAAATCGCTGAAGAAGGTGCGCGAGGAAAGGAAGGCTTTGTCGATATTCAGCCGCTTCTAAAACAGGTTGTCGAGAGAATCGAGCTTTTGTACAGCCAGGATAACCCAAGTAATGTAACCGGTATTGCATCAGGCTTTCACGATCTAGATCAAAAAACTTCCGGCTTTCAGCCGGGCGATTTGATTATCGTGGCGGGCAGACCTTCGATGGGCAAAACTGCTTTTTCACTCAATATTGCGGAACATGTCGCCTTGGAATTGAATAAACCCGTTGCAGTGTTTAGTATGGAAATGGGCGGGGTGCAACTGGCGATGCGCATGTTGGGTTCTGTGGGCAAACTGGATCAACATAAAGTTCGTACGGGCCGTCTTGATGATCAGGATTGGCCTAAATTGACACATGCATTGGGGAAACTTAATGAGGCACCTATTTTTATCGATGAAAGTGCCGCATTGAATGCCCTGGAGGTTAGGGCGCGAGCCAGACGATTGTGCCGTCAGTATGGTGAATTAGGTTTAATTGTCATAGATTATTTGCAATTGATGTCATCTGCCAGCCAGGGAGAGAATCGTGCTACGGAGATTTCAGAAATTTCTCGGGCTTTAAAGGGGTTGGCCAAAGAGCTGAAGGTACCCGTGATTGCATTGTCACAACTAAATCGAAGCCTCGAGCAACGCCCAAATAAGCGCCCAGTCATGTCGGATTTGCGGGAATCGGGTGCCATTGAGCAAGACGCCGATGTCATTCTCTTTATTTACAGAGACGAGGTCTATAATCCCGATTCACCCGATAAGGGTATCGCGGAAATTATTATCGGAAAACAAAGAAACGGCCCGATAGGAAAGATTGATCTTACTTTTCTGGGAGAATATACCCGTTTTGAGAGTCATGCGAAATCCCAATATTATTAAAGTACTTACTCATAGCAGTTAAAATTAGTATCTTTGAGTTGAACACCCAGTGTTTGGTTATAACGATTCGCTAATAAAACATAACGTGTCTTTATCGGCCGTTACCGACGGAGATTCTAAACCGGTTGACGCAGTTGTTAGCCGTAAATCATTACCAGCGTTAAACAAAGTTGTTTGTTCAAGGTTGTCATTCAATTTTTTGTGTAAATGCTGTTCAGTGAACCGAATTTGTGTCTTTCCGTGCGATTATTTGTAGATGACAATGATTATTTGCTTAAAGATGTGCATACCCTTTTTAATTTGCACAAAAAATAGCAATTTGGATGTCAAGAAATAAGCTTTGTCGTTATTTAAACATAATAGCCAATCAAGAGGTGACGCTTGGCTGTTCTTTTATTTCTTCTTGCAATTGTATTTCCCACATTCGAGCATAAGCACCATTACGTGCCAGGAGATCCTGGTGAGTGCCATGTTCAACGATTCGACCACGATCCATTACCAG
>CAADGS010000063.1 GCA_900696615.1 uncultured beta proteobacterium | reverse complement strand
TTTTAATCACCATTTCGACCAGAAATACACCGCCATTTTAATATTCTCGGTCGTTATGATTATCAGTAAACAGTGTATTGATAACTAATATCAAGTGCTTAAGGGTATTTCAGGGCCGACTAGTTAGAAAAGGAATCACTGTGACTCAATAAAACATTTTTGCAGCATTTGCATTGATAGTTATTCAATACAAGACCGGCATACTTTGCTGTAGCTTATTTTTCGGATTGATCGCTGGCTTGATATTGGTGGCGGTGTTCCTCACTGCAGAAGAAATGTCCTTTATCTTCAATCGCCTCAGTGGTTGCTACAAAGCTCTTGCATTGTGTGCATTGCACGGTATTGCTGGAATTTCTTGAGGTGTTATCTGCGATGACGGCTTCTTGTTTTATCTCATTGTCATGTTGCGTAGACCGGTTATCATCATTCCTCCAATTGGCCTTTTGATAATCGGGTTCGGATTCGTTATTTTTAAAGCGCAGTGGTTCAGCGAGAAAAATGTCTTTATAGCTGACATAAATGGATGCAAAAATGGTAGGGATCAAAATGACTAGTCCAACGCCATATGGCATCACGCAAAGAATGGTCAATATAATCAGTGTAATACCATAAATTTGAAAAGGGATAAAGTTTCTTAAGCATGCGAAGAAACTTCTTTGCATCGCAACGATGGGTGGAATATTATGGAATATGACCAATAACGGAGAAAACCAGGAAGCCATCATCAATGGTATGGAGAGGGCTAATACAATGAGCGATGCTGTCAAAAAATTACTCATTACACCCATCAATTCACTTTCATCGACTCTTTTGCCATATAACAGCATATCTGTCATTTGTGATCCACCGATCAACATCACTAAGCCGATAATTAAAATTTGTCCGATCAGATAAATGCCGCCGATAGTGATCAATGGCGCAGCATTGGTTTTAAAGGCAGCAAACAAATGGACAATTTCAAGCGGTTTGCCTTGTTCTAGATCTTTGCAGCCCATCATAATGCCAGCCAGGAATACTGACGATATGAGGGTAAAAATAAACTTTCCAAGTAGCGGTATGAGCGAGATGGTCATGGCAATTAGTATTAATGTAAAGCAAACCATAACCCAAGCTAAGGGCGCTTTTCGAAACAAATAGAAGCCGCTCAGTATCCATTGCAAACCTTGTTTGGCGTGGACTTGATGAATTTCCATTATTGATCCTCCAGTTAAGACGGTATGACGAATTTGAATGTTTAGATCCAGAGATTTTTTATGCTGGCTAAATTTGAAATGTGATTTTTCAAGATTTGTTTAAAGTGCCCAGGATCCTTTGCATGCGTCAATTCTCCTGGGCGTGGCAAATGATAATCATATAAACGGGAAATCCAGAATCGTAAGGCACCCGCTCGTAGCATGGCTGGCCAAGCAATATGTTCGATTAAAGATAGCGGGCGAAGACTGTGGTAAGACTGCAGCAGTGAACGTGTGCAAGCGTGATCTAAAGTTTTTTCTTCCGTCATACACCAATCGTTAACCGTAATGGCCAGATCGAATAAAAAAATATCATTGCAAGCGAAGTAAAAATCGATGACGCCACCAATTCTATTTTCTGTGAACAAAATATTATCGCGAAACAAATCAGCATGAATAACTCCGGCGGGAAGTACCGATGAATGCTGCGAAGCCTGGTAATTTAATTCGTTGTCAAGAAGCGCTTTTTCATCGGCGGTCAGATAAGGGATGAGATCAGGCGCTCTTTCTTGCCACCACCTCAATCCGCGCGGGTTTTCCATAATATCGTGATATGAGCTGCCCGCACAGTGCATTTTCGCCAACATCTTGCCAACTTCCGCACAATGTTGCACGGTTGGATGCATGACGGATTGCCCTGGCAAGCAAGTCACAATGGTGGCTGGTTTGCCGTTTAATGTGCCGAACAGTTTATGATCAATTCTGGGAATAGGCGCCGGGCACGGAATATCATGCTGTGATAAATGTGTCATCAGATTCAGGTAGTAGGGCAATTCGTCGTGAGTCAATTTTTCAAATAGTGTCAGTACAAATTTACCATGCTTAGTGGTTACAAAGTAATTGGTATTTTCGATACCCGATGAAATACCTTGCAGATTGATCAATTGACCAAGCGCATAATTTTCTAACCATACTGTAAGCTGGCTATCGGTAACTGGGGTGAAAACAGACATGAATCAACAGAAATAAAAAGCAAAAATATATATACGAAGCAATCTAGATTGAAGTAATTATGTGTTAGTTATGAAAATTAAAACCTGAACAATTGCCACATCGGCGGACTTACATCAATACCGGCTTCGGGATGAGTGTATTGTTCTTTAACGGTATTTCTTTTTAAGTAATAGGGCGGTCCAATACGAGGAATTACTTTGATCATCAAAAGCTCACCATTAACTCGGTGTTCCTCGATAGTATCTTCGCCTCGCTTTATAATGGTGACGTGTGTTTCCAGTTCAGGATCCATTTGAATATCGGGGGGCTGTGGTTCATCTGCATGAGCAGGCGGCAATTCAGATATCTCAGGCAAAGGTATTAGATTGTCGGGTTGTGAAGGTTTCTTTGGCTGATTGGGTTGCTCGGACTGTGCCATGACAGGAATTGCAGAACTTAACAGCATGATAAAAATGAATCGGTACATAATGATTCCCGCAAAGTCAGGATTATTCCGTATTCTACCTAAAATCGTTGATGACGGTTTGGGAATCTCTGAATAGCAGCGGTTTCGTGTACGATTAGCTGCTGCGGACATATTCTCAGATTCCCTACAGATTAAGCTGTACTTCTCTCTCAGCAGCAGTAAGTTCGAATCCGCTGGTTTCATAATATTGAAAAATTGCATCGACAATTTCTTTTGGTTCATCAATCACTTGAATGAGATCCATATCCTCGCTGGAAATAAAGCCTTCAGAAATCAGAATGCTTTGAAACCAATCCAATAAACCTTGCCAGAACTTAGAGTAAACTAAAATGATCGGCATTTTTCGTGTTTTTCCGGTTTGCACCAATGTCAATGCTTCCATTAGCTCATCGACAGTTCCAAAACCACCTGGCAGCACGACATAAGCGGTGGCGAATTTGACGAACATATATTTTCTGGCAAAGAAATGCCTGAAAGTCTGGCTGATATCTTGATAGGCATTACGATGTTGTTCATGGGGCAACTGGATGTTTAAGCCGATGCTTGGGGATTTGCCAAAATAAGCACCTTTGTTGGCAGCTTCCATAATACCCGGGCCACCGCCAGAAATAACAGCAAAACCCGCGTCAGAAAGTTGCTTGGCAATTTGCTCGGCCAGCTTATAGTGCGGACTATCCGGATGAGTCCGTGCACTGCCAAAAATGCTGACAGCAGGTTGAATAGCATCGAGACGTTCCGTTCCCTCGACAAATTCTGCCATAATTCCAAATAAGCGCCATGATTCTTTTGCCGACCAGGGTTTATCGATGGCTAAGTGAGTGGCTGGTTTATCATGCTGGTTCATAGGAATTTTATTCATGAAAACGTTGTTGTTGGTAGATGGTTCATCTTATTTGTATCGTGCTTTTCATGCACTGCCCGATTTACGCAATCGTCACAATGAACCAACGGGAGCAATTCACGGTGTGCTCAATATGCTGAAGCGTTTGCATAAAGATTACGACGCCGATTATAGCGCGTGCGTGTTTGATGCAAAAGGCAAAACTTTTCGTGATGAAATTTTCCCTGAATATAAGGCCCATCGACCAGTTATGCCACACGATCTGGCCGTTCAAATTGAACCTTTATATGCTTGCATTCGCGCGATGGGGTGGCCAATGCTGATTGTTGAGGGTGTTGAGGCTGATGATGTGATCGGTACATTAGCCAAGCAGGCTGTAGCGGCCAATATGCGTTGTATTATTTCAACCGGCGATAAAGACATTGCGCAATTAGTGAATTCTCATATTACATTGGTCAATACCATGAGCGATGAAGTGCTCGATGAAGCGAATGTATTGGCTAAATTCGGTGTGCTGCCAGCACGTATGCTGGATTATCTGATGTTGGTAGGCGATGCATCCGATAATGTTCCCGGAGTAGAAAAGGTTGGACCGAAGACTGCGGTAAAGTGGTTGGCCCAATATGGATCATTGGATAATATCATCGCGCATGCCGATGAAATCAAAGGTGTTGTTGGCGATAATTTGCGCAAGGCACTTAACTGGTTCGATACGGCACGCCAGCTTATTGCAATTAAATGCGATTTGGATTTGCCAGTAAGTGTTACCGATCTTGCTCCGCAACCGCAGGATATTGTGCAATTGGCGCAGCTTTATGAACGACTGGATATGAAGGCGTCACTGCTTGAATTACGTCAACATATGGTCAATCATCAATCTGCAGCAATAGTTCCGGAAAATGAGATACTTGGAATAGCAGCCGGTAATGGGGATGCAAGTGTCGCGCTTGAGCTTAAGAGCAGTTATCAAACAATTTTGCTGGAGAGTGAACTCAGCGACTGGTTGGTTCGCTTGGATAGTGCGCATTTAGTATCCATTGATACCGAAACCACCAGTTTGGATCCGAGGCAAGCAAAACTGGTCGGTATTTCCTTTTGCATTGAAAGCCATCATGCCGCATATATTCCCCTGCAACATTGCTATACCGGCGTGGAAGAACAATTGCCACTTGCTCTGGTATTAGAAAGATTGCGGCCTTGGCTGGAAAATCCTCACAAATCAAAAATAGGGCAGAACCTGAAGTACGACAAGCATGTATTTGCCAATTACGGTCTTCATTTGAACGGTATTATGCATGACACCATGTTGCAATCCTATGTGCTCGAATCACATCGCTTGCATAATCTGGATAACTTGGCACTACGTCATCTGGATATCAAAACAATCAGCTATGAGGATGTTACCGGAAAAGGCGCGAAGCGTATTGGTTTTGACGAAGTCGAAATTGATGTTGCAACACAATACGCAGGCGAAGATGCCGACATAACCTTGCAAGTGCATCAAACGCTATATCCCCGAATTCATAATGACTCACGATTGGAATATATTTACCAAAACATAGAAATGCCTATTCTCGACGTGTTGTTTGAGATGGAGCGTAACGGCGTGCTATTGGATCAAAAATTGCTGTATCAGCAAGGTCATGAACTGGGCCGAAAATTGCAGGTGCTGGAACAACAAGCGCATGCTATCGCGGAGTGTTCGTTTAATTTAAATTCGCCAAAGCAGATTCAGGAAATTTTGTTTCACCAGCTAAAATTACCAGTTATAAAAAAAACACCTTCTGGTGTTCCTTCCACCGATGAAGACGTATTACAACAGCTTGCATTGGATTATCCGTTACCTAAATTGCTGCTCGAATATCGCAGCTTGGCAAAATTAAAGTCGACCTATACGGATAAATTACCTCAAATGATAAATCCGGATACAGGGCGGGTGCATACCAATTATGCACAAGCAGTCGCAGTTACAGGACGGCTGGCCAGCTCGGATCCTAATTTGCAAAATATTCCTGTACGCACGAATGAAGGCCGTAAAATTCGAGAAGCATTTATTGCACCGCCCGATCATCAGATTATTTCGGCCGATTATTCGCAGATTGAATTGCGAATTATGGCGCATATTTCTCAGGATGCGGGACTACTCAATGCTTTCGCAGCTGGTGAGGATATTCATCGAGCAACGGCTGCGGAAGTATTTGGAGTTCCACTAAATTTAGTTGACTCCGAACAACGACGTTACGCGAAAGTGATTAATTTCGGTTTGATTTATGGCATGTCGGAATTTGGTTTGGCTGCTCAGTTGGGAATCGAACGTAGCGCGGCACGTGCTTATATGGAACGGTATTTTGCCCGTTATCCAGGCGTTGAAAAGTATATGCAACAAACGAGAGAAAAAGCCAGGCAACAGGGATATGTCGAGACCGTGCTGGGGCGCAGGTTATGGTTACCGGAAATTAACGGCCACAACGGGAATCGCCGACAAGCTGCTGAACGGGCTGCAATTAATGCACCAATGCAAGGCACTGCGGCAGACATCATTAAATTGGCGATGATCGCAGTAAGCAATTGGCTACATAGAGAAAAATTGCATAGTAAATTGATTATGCAAGTTCATGATGAGCTGGTCATTGAAGCACCCAAAGCGGAAATTTCCTTAATACGAGAGGCATTACCTGGTTATATGGGAAATGTTCTGAAACTCGACGTACCGCTACTGATTGAGATTGGGTCGGGGGATAACTGGGAACAAGCACACTAACGGATGGCTGAGAATCTCTTAACGCTACAGCTGCAATGTTAAAAACAAGTTCAGAATGTTTGCCTTAAGTTGCTTAAGTACAAATTTTAGAATTGTATTTGCCCTTGCATCAGTTGCCTTAAATACGATCTCAACCATCTGATAAATGGTCTGTAGATGAAAAATAAACGGTATTTACAATCAATATTATTCGCGAGTTTCAACTTGCATTAGTGGACCCGTTTCAGTGGCTGCTACATTTTTAATTCTTCTTCTTGGGCGTTTAGGGGTTATCGTTTCTTCCATTGCAACCTCAACTTTCTCAGGAGGCGTTTCAATCATAACAAGCCCGCTTTCCTTTAAATTAGGAGGCTCATTCATAAAACTTGACTTAACTGATGGTTGAGCTGGAATGTCTGCGATTGGTTTAGTGGTAGAAATAAAATCATCTGCATGTAATGACACTTCACCGCTGACTTTTTTATCTCCGTCTATGTTAGTGATAGTCTCTGTCACACCATTAGTATTCCTAAGCGTTCCTTCATTACGTATTACATCAATAGATGTCGGTTTTTCTGCGTTTGATATTAAAGTCAATGAATCATCGTCATGATGAGGCAAACTGCTTGGTGCAGATTCGGTAGCTATTAAATCACTATCCTCGATTATGTTTTTGTCGCGATTAATTTGCACCTTGTTTTTATTACTAGTGCGTTGTCTTCGTGAACGTCTTTGCTCACCTGATTTTGCAGTGTTATTTTGTGTTGGAAGGCTTTCTTTCTCAACTATAGATAAGCCTTCTGTCTGCTCAGAAGTTACGGCTTGAATGGAGTCCAATTGTGGATTTGGGTTGTTTCGCGTATTTATATTTTCTGATACTTCTTTGTAACGATTGAGTTCTTCAGCTTCTGAACTGCTGCGTATCTCCGTTTCGGAACTAGCTGATCTGCTCGTGAGATCCTTATTGCGCTCATTTCTGCTGCGTCCGCGCCGTCCGCGCAGTCGACCGCCGCTACGATCATGTGTTGATTTGGGTTTTTCAGCAGATTGTCTTATTTCGGCGATACTGGTTTTTGTTTCCTCTATGCTACTCGCAGTAGGTTTAAACCAGTTAAAAAATTTATCCAGCAAAGATATGTCGCGGGTTTTATCTTCCCGAACCGGAGCAGGTTGGGCTGGCGTTATGCCTTGAACAGCAGCTTGAGGCCGGGTGGGTTTGGTTTTTTGTTCAGTAAATACCACATTATTTTCTTCACTGCTTTTCTCGACCATTTTATAACTCGCAAGAACCTCATTTGACTTGATGTCCTCATGCCGCAAGCGGGTAATCGTATAATTAGGCGTTTCAATATAAATATTAGGTATTAAAATAATATTTATTCTTTGCCGCATCTCGATATCGAATATCTCTGCGCGTTTTTCATTGAGTAAATAGGTGGCGACATCGACTGGAAGCTGCACATGCAAGGCGCTGGTGTTTTCTTTCATGGCTTCTTCTTGAACGATTCTTAGAATATGTAGTGCAGAAGAATCAGTACCACGAATAAAGCCTGTGCCATGACAGCGAGTACAAGGTATATAATTACTTTCTCCCAGTGATGGCCGCAATCGTTGGCGAGATAGTTCCAATAAGCCAAAACGCGAAATTTTTCCTACCTGAATGCGCGCGCGGTCTTGGCGCAATGCTTCATGCAATCTAGCCTCAACTTCACGCTGATTACGCTGCACGTCCATATCGATAAAATCAATAACGATTAGCCCCCCCAAGTCGCGTAACCTTAATTGACGTGCGATTTCATCAGCAGCCTCGAGATTGGTATTCAGTGCGGTATGTTCAATATCCAGACCTCGGATAGCGCGTGCAGAGTTGACATCAACTGATACCAAAGCTTCCGTATGATCAATGACAATGGCACCACCTGATGGTAGAGAGACTTGACGCGAATAAGCTGTCTCTATTTGATGTTCGATTTGAAAGCGTGAAAAAAGCGGCACATCATCATGATAAAATTTAAGGCGATCCACATTGGCGGGCATTACATGCGCCATAAACTGACTGGCTTGTTCAAAGATATCACGGCTATCGATCAGAATTTCACCGATTTCTTGGTTAAAGTAATCGCGTATTGCACGAATTACTAAACTACTTTCCTGATAAATCAGGAATACGCCATCCTGATTGTTAGCTGCTTCTTCGATAGCATGCCAGAGTTGCGTCAAGTAATTTAAGTCCCACTGTAATTCTTCTACGCTCCGACCAATCCCGGCAGTTCTGGCGATGATACTCATTCCTTCCGGTACTTCGAGCTTTGCGATAAGTTCACGTAAATCGTTGCGTTCTTCGCCAGTTATGCGACGCGATACCCCTCCGCTATTCGGATTATTGGGGATTAAAACCAAGTATCGGCCTGCGAGAGATATATATGTCGTTAATGCAGCACCTTTATTCCCGCGTTCATCTTTGTCAACTTGAACGATTAATTCTTGGCCTTCATGAATAAGGTCTTGAATGCGGTTGCTTGCCGAGTTGTCTTCATTAAAACAAGACAATGAAATTTCTTTGAAAGGCAAGAAACCATGGCGTTCACAACCATAGTCAACAAAGGCTGCTTCCAGACTAGGTTCAATTCGTGTGATTACCGCTTTGTATATATTACTTTTTCGTTGCTCTTTGCTAACAGACTCGATGTCAAGATCAACCAGAGTTTGACCATTGACTATGGCGACACGCAACTCTTCCGGCTGCGTCGCATTGAATAACATTCGTTTCATTTACAAACCTTACGTGTTTTATTTATAAATTCACTATCTAATAATCGATTGGATAGAATTTTGTGATGTACGCAGTTGTAATGACGAGATATCGATTTAATTATTATAGTTTTAATGTATTGTTTATTTGTCAATTATATGTTTCTTTAAAATTAATTTACTAACTTATTTTTTTGGATGCTGCCACATAAAACAATGGAGCGTATTTATTTAATCCCCCATTTACTGTGCACTTAAGGTATCAGATTTTACATAAAGTTCAAATTAGCATGTTGTATTTCTTAATTATCTTTATGATGGATAGTTTTAAAATTACAAAAAAGAAGAAATCGCATACTTCTGAATTTTACAACAAGTGCTTCAAAAAGACATGTGGTTGATACAATTTAATTAAAATTTGAATGTTAGTTTGGAAATAATCTATAAAAATATGCCCAAAAATACAGCGTTAACGGTACCTGTAAAAAAATTATGCATTGATGCAAAAGAAGAAAATCAACGGATAGATAATTTTTTGTTTAAGCACTATCGAAGTATTCCTAAAAGCCATATTTATCAGTTAATCAGAAGTGGTCAGGTGCGTATTAATGGAAAAAGAATCGCCGTTCATTATCATCTACAACTGGGCGATGTTGTTAGAATCCCGCCCATTAAGGTTACAGAAAAAGACGCATTGCGACCAACTACTATTGCGCCATCCAATTTTTTAACCATTAATACACTGTTTGAAGATGAAGCAATACTTGTTGTTGACAAACCCTGCGGTATGGCTGTACACGGTGGAAGCGGTATTAGTTTCGGTGTTATAGAGCAATTGCGCGCGCAAAACCCATCTTGGAAATTTTTAGAATTGGTACATCGTTTGGATAGAGAGACTTCGGGAGTATTGTTGCTTGCTAAGAAACGTAGCGCCCTTGTTGAACTTCATCGGCAAATTCGCGAAAATTTAGTTAAAAAGTATTATCTGACCATGGTAGAAGGAAAATGGCATAACAGAGTGCAACATGTAAAGCTGGCTTTGAATAAATTTATTACCGCTTCTGGTGAACGGCGCGTTCAGATATCGAACAATGCAAGCATCAAACCTATGCAAGCACACACTATTTTTAAATTACTTAAAACATGGAAAAATTTCAGCTTACTCGAGGCTGAATTAAAAACCGGACGTACGCATCAAATCCGTGTTCATCTTGCCCATCTTGGATTTCCAATCATTGGTGACAGCAAATATGGAAATTTTAAAACAAATAAACAATTGGCGAAGGAAACTAATGGATATCACTTATCGCGAATGTTTTTGCATGCGCAAAGCTTGCAAATTAAACATCCCATTTCAAAAGAAGGTATGTTATTACAGTCCCCGTTGCCAAGGGATTTACAGGAATTTATAGATAAAATGGATAATTTCCCAATTTGACGCAAAAAAATTGATTCAGGCTTAGTGATAGAACTCGAAGTGATATAATTCGTAGTTCTTCAGGTCACTCTATATCTGAATCTGAAGTGGTGACAGCTTGTTTTTCTTGAAACATAGTTTGCAAAATTTCCCATACGTTTTCTGCAATTTTTCGTTGAGCTACTTCATTTGGATGAATGCCATCGGCTAGAAAAAAATCATGCTTATCACCAAATCCAGCCAACAAAAATGGTATCAGTTTTATTTGATAATTTTCTGCAAGTTGCGGAAATATTGCTTGGAACTTTTGTGTATAGGAAAGACCGTAGTTAGGTGGCAATTGCATACCTGCAAGTAAAACCAGAGCATTGTACTTTTTACATGCTTTAATAATAGCTTCAAGGTTTTCATAAATTGATTTTATCGATGCGCCACGCAATCCATCATTGGCACCAAGCTCGAGAATGACAATTTCGGGTAAATGTTCGCTGAGTACACGATCGATTCGGTTGCGTCCGCCCAATGCTGTTTCGCCGCTGATGCTCGCATTGATAATTCGATAATCGTTGAATTTTGTATGTATTCGTTGGGTAAGTAATGAAACCCAACCGGCATCTGATGGTAAACCATAACTTGTGGACAAACTGTCACCGAAAATCATGATTGTTTTGGTTGTCGTAGCGGTAGCAACAGGGACGAAATTAAAAAAGATAATCAGAATAATAAGGAAATTTTTTTTCATGTTAGACGATATAGTTGAACAACCGATTCTCCGGACTGAGTCGCTTACTAAACAAGTTAATACTGGTGAAGCGCAATTAACCATACTACAGGATATTAATTTACAAGTGGAAGCTGGCGAAGCAGTAGCCATCATCGGCGCTTCTGGTTCGGGTAAGTCTACTTTGCTAGGATTGCTTGCGGGATTGGATCTGCCTACTTCAGGGAAAGTTCATCTTGATAATATTGATATCTTTACTTTGGATGAGGACAACCGTGCAGCGTTACGCGGTAAAATTTTAGGATTTGTATTTCAGTCATTTCAACTGCTCCCTGCATTAACTGCATTGGAAAATGTCATGTTGCCTCTTGAACTTTCGGCAGTCGCTAATGCTCAATCCGTTGCGCAGAAACTACTGGATCGTGTAGGTTTGAAAAAACGTCTCCATCATTATCCCAAACAATTGTCGGGTGGTGAGCAGCAACGTGTGGCTATTGCGCGGGCTTTTGCAACGGATCCTAAATTATTGCTTGCTGACGAGCCCACGGGAAATCTTGATTCGGCAACTGGTATACAAGTTATTGAATTGATGTTTGAATTAAATCGTGAACACGGTACAACCTTAGTTTTAGTTACGCATGATGAAGCGTTATCACGACGATGCTCACGTCAAATTCGCTTAGTGGATGGAAAACTTGCCAGGAAGGTAACATGATTTAAGGAACTCGATGGTTTCAAATCACCCAAAAAACAATGCGTATTGGATTTTTTTTTAACAAAGCTGCTTATGATTTCATGAATTCTAGTTTAAAGCTTTCATTTCGAATGTTATGCCGAGATTGGCGTGCAGGAGAACTCAATGTATTGATTTTTGCATTGGTCATCGCAATTGGCGGATTAACCACCGTGGCTTTTTTTGCCGATCGCGTAGAATTGGCGCTATCACGCGAGAGTAATCAGCTATTAGGAGCGGATTTACTGGTTATTTCAAACCAGCCTATACCCCAGCTTTATGCTGATAAAGCTGGGCAATTGGATTTAGCCGTTTCGTCGGTAACCAAGTTTCCTAGCATGATATCGAATAGTGATAGCAGTTTACTGACTGAAATTAAAGCGGTAACTGAAGGTTATCCATTGCGCGGGTATGTGCATTTATTGAGTGAAAAGCCGGAAAAATTAGTATCGGCATCCGCTATACAATTAGCAAGACAAATTCCTCAGCCCGGAACAATTTGGGTTGATGAAAAGGTCAAAATGCAACTCAATTTAAAAAAGGGTGACGGTGTTGATGTCGGTGCCACGCAAATGATCGTAACTGAATTCATTGAGCGTGAGCCGGATCATTCGGTTGGGTTTATCAATATGAACCCGCGTGTCATGATAAATGCTACTGATTTGGAAGCCACAGAGTTAATTCAACAAGGAAGTCGTATTTCTTATAATTTGCTGATAGCTGGCGAAGTAAAGAAAGTGCAGCAATTTCGTAATTGGGCAAAAACTCAGCTTACTAAAGTGCAGAGGATTGAAGGGATTCGAGATGCGCGCCCAGAAATCAAGGCTGCATTGGAACGTGCGGAAAAGTTTTTAAGCTTGGCAGCTTTAGCGAGTGTTGTTCTCGCAGCAGCGGCTATAGCATTAGCTGTCCGGCGATTTACACAACGACATTTGGATGCATGTGCGGTAATGCGCAGCCTCGGTGCAAGTCAGGATTTTTTGTTATATTTGTATCTCAATTATTTTGTCATTTTAGGTATTATCGCCAGCGGCTTAGGTTGTGTAATTGGATTTGCTGCTCAGGAAATTTTGGCGCAATGGTTAACGGGGATAGTCGATACGGCATTGCCTTGGCCCAGCTGGCTGCCGGCATTGCAGGGGTTGCTGGTTGGTTTAATTTTATTGGTAGGCTTCGCACTTCCACCTGTATTAAATCTGCGCAGTGTTCCAGCTCTTCGAGTATTGCGCCGGGATATCGGATTATCCAATGCACATAGTATTGCAGGATATGCCATAGGGTTAATTGCGTTATCGTTTCTTTTTATCTGGAAAGCGCAAGACTTGAAATTAGGCCTTTATGTTGTGGGTGGGTTCATAGTTGCGGTTGCAATATTTAGTGGTATTGGCTGGATTCTCATCAAAATATTGTCGAGTCTACGACATCAAGCAGGGGGTGTTTGGCGCTATGGTTTAGCTAGTATCCGCCGCCGAGCTGCTTCAAGTGTATTGCAAGCGGTTGCTTTGGGATTAGGGTTAATGGCGCTATTGGTATTAACGCTTATTCAAGATGATTTAATTACTGATTGGCATGCCAGCTTACCGCCCGATGCGCCGAATCACTTTCTGGTAAATGTTCAAGGTGACCAGTTGCAGTCTCTGGAAGACTTTTTTATCGAGCATGATATTGAGCGGCCGGTCATGCATCCCATGGTGAAAGGTCGGTTGGTCAAGATTAACGGTAAAAAAATTTCACTTAAGGATTATGCCGACGATTTGCATGCAGAAAGGCATATCCGGCGTGAATTTAATTTGTCGTGGTCTGATAAGATTGCGGCTGATAATGCAATTATCCAAGGAAAATGGTGGAATAACGATACGATAGAAGCTGCTATATCCATAGAGGAAGGTATTGCAAAAACACTTCGGGTTAAGTTGGGCGATGAATTGACTTACGATATTGCTGGAAATCATTTTTCAGCCAAAATTGCCAGTATAAGAAAGGTGGATTGGGATAGTTTCCGGGTCAATTTTTTTATCGTAGTGCCGCCAGGACTGTTGGATAACTATCCGGCAAGTTATATCACTAGTTTTTATTTGCCGCCTAAACAAACTGCTTTGATACACGATCTTGTCAAGACTTTTCCCAATATATTGGTTGTTGATGTTGCCGTGGTGATCAATCAAGTGCAGCAGATGATTCGACAAGTATCCCAGGCGATTGAATTTGTCTTTATATTCACACTATTGGCTGGTTTTTCAGTGTTATATGCTGCCATTGCATCGACACAGGATGAGCGTATTTATGAAGCGGCTATTTTTAGAGCACTAGGAGCCAAAAAGGAACAATTGTCCCGCGCCTGGGCCACTGAATTTGTGATATTAGGGGGGTTGGCTGGACTATTTGCGAGTGTTGGGGCGACATTGCTAGGGTACGTTATTGGCAGGCATGTCTTACATCTTGATTACACATTTAATCCGGGGATATGGCTGGTTGGAACAGCCGTTGGGATACTAGGCGTTTTAGTCGCCGGTCTCGTGGGTACGCGTTCAGCCGTATCAAGTCCACCATTATTAACATTACGAAAAATTGGATAATTGACTTCGTGATTATTAACAATGCGCCGGAATTTCGTCCTGACTTGCAATTATCCAAGCTCAAATCGCTGCCACCATTAAGCTTATACATTCACATTCCATGGTGCATAAAAAAATGCCCCTATTGCGATTTTAATTCTCATGCCATTCGCGAGGAAGAAAATCAAATGCCGGAGGAAGAATATGCCGACGCGCTGCTGCATGACCTCGAATCGACTTTACCGAATGTTTGGGGGCGTAGGCTAAGTAGTGTCTTTTTCGGCGGTGGTACGCCAAGCTTATTCAGTGCTAAAACAATCGATAAAATATTGACGGGCGTACGCACTTTGCTGCCCCTAGAGCATTTTTCTGAGGTTACCCTGGAAGCCAATCCAGGCACTATCGAAGCCGGTAAGTTCAAAGAATTTCGCGACGCTGGAATTAATCGTCTGTCGCTTGGTATTCAAAGTTTTAACCCGCAGCATCTTAATAAGCTAGGGCGAGTACATGACGATCAACAAGCATATCGAGCCGTAGAAATTGCATTAAAGAATTTTGATAATATCAATCTAGACTTAATGTACGCATTGCCAATGCAAACCGTTGCAGAAGCTCAGGCCGATATTGCAGTCGCATGTTCGTTAGGTGTTACGCATATATCAGCTTATCATTTGACATTGGAACCTAACACATTATTTTATCGCTTCCCTCCGAATCTTCCAGATGAGGAACACGCAGCACAAATGCAGGATATCATTGAACAAACTGCTGCAAATCACGGTTACCGCAATTACGAAACCTCTGCATTTGCGTGGAATGGTAAGGAGTCGCGTCATAATATGAATTATTGGTTATTTGGTGATTATGTAGGCATCGGTGCAGGTGCGCATAGCAAAATTAGTTTTGCCGATAAAATCCTACGTCAGATGCGATACAAGCACCCTAAGGAATATCTGAACCGGAACAAGGCGGGTGTGTCGCTGATGCAGATGCAACATGAGTTAACCAGTGCAGATCGGAGTTTCGAATTTATGATGAATGCGCTACGGCTTACAGGTGGTTTTGATGTTACTGTATTCCAGGAGCGCACCGGTTTGCCTATCAAGGTTGTCAGTGAACAACTTAATGAAGCAGAGCAACGCGGGCTATTAATTCATGATGACAATCGTATAAAACCGACAGTACTAGGCAGGCGGTTTTTAAATGATCTGCTGCAAATTTTTTTGCCGGAAAATAATATTTCATAATATACCGGCTATGAATGCCCACTTTAACTGGAAATTGCATGCTTAGGACTAACGTTTCGTGATATAGGGATAAATGGTGTGACATATGTAATACCAGAGGAAATCCTTGCAAGCATGCTGCAGGCAGGTGCTAAGAAAGCAAGCCTGCCGGTTAAGCATTTGCTGATTCGTGGTTTCCTGGCAGGTGCTTTCTTAGGTTATGCCACAACATTGGCAATCTTGGCAGCTACGCAAACCGGTTGGGGTATCGCCGGTGCGTTGGTGTTTCCAGTAGGTTTTGTGATAATCGTTTTACTTGGATTGGAACTCGCGACCGGTAATTTTGCACTGATTCCAATCGCAGTTAAGGACAACAGGGTTTCACTGAGTCATTTATTTAAAAACTGGACTTGGGTGTTAATTGGCAATTTGATTGGCAGCGTCCTCTATGCTTATTTGTATTGTGTTGTGGCAACTAAAATGGGCTCAATCGATCCCGCTTCAATCCTTGCTCTGCAAAGGACAATTGACATTGCAGAGACTAAAACGCTTGGATACGCTCAATTCGGTTTGGGTGGAACGATCAGTGCGTTTGTCAGCGCAATATTATGTAATTGGATGGTAGCGCTAGGCGCCGTCATGGGATTTGCTTCCACGACTACGACAGGTAAAATCGTTGCCATGTGGTTGCCTATCATGACTTTTTTTGCATTGGGTTATGAGCATGCTATTGTAAATATGTTTGTAATTCCTGCCGGTATGTGGCTTGGGGCTAATATTAGCTTGATTGATTGGTGGGTGTGGAACGGGATACCGGTGATTGCAGGTAATTTATTTGGGGGTATGTTTTTTACAGGATTTATGATGTATTGGAGTTTTGGTAAAAGAAATGAGTAAGTATGGTGCAAATAATATTTACTATGATTTTATCCGGTAAACTTAATTAGTATTTTTTGATGCTATGCCTCGTTCGGATTTTTTGCTTCCCTTATCACGAGAACACCACAGTGCACTAGTACTGGCTCGTGCAGCTCGAAAAGCACTTGATACCAATGATCAACTCGCTTGTTTGGAAGTGCTGGAAAAAATTGAAACGTATTGGCATGCGGTGATGGCAGTACATTTTGATAAAGAAGAACAACTGCTCCAGCAAGCATCAATCATGTTGCATTCGGATGACGTAGCGCGTATACATTTCGAACATGAGCAATTGCGCATACTTGCTGATAAATCATGCAGTCTGGACCTACCTGTTCGTCTAGGAAAATTTGCTGATCTGATGGCGGCTCATGTGCGTTATGAAGAACGTGTTTTGTTTCCATTGTTAGAGCGTTGTTTCGATAAATTTCTTAAATAGATCGTCAAGACATTAATCACAGTTGCTTTGAAAATATGTTCATCGGTCTAATGTTGTTCCTAATCAATGTCATGTTTTTTTATAAAAGACTGAATAGTTTCTTTAAGTTCTGAATCGGGCATTGTTGCAATCAGTTGGCGTAAGCAATCTTTCCCCGCCGGACTTAATGTTATTTTTTTCTTGGTATTTTCTTGACTTACGATAGAATTTTTATTTCTTGAATAGAAATTTGCTTGCACCAAGATTTGAATTGAAGTAACTTCCCAACCCAGTTCTCTCAGTTTAGGCAGCAACGAAGGAGAAATTTGCTTTAATTTCGAAGCAATTGCACCATTTTCTACCATGACTGTTAGTTTGCCATTTGAAACCTTGCCTAGACTGCAATGCTGCGCTAAATGTGATGGGATAATCTTAGAAAATACGATTTGATTTGCATGTAACTGATATATTGTAGTAAATAATTCTTTATATTCTGGCAGCTTACCGAGATGCTGAAAGTAAGTGTTGACTTTATGCGAGGTCATAGCGATTAAAGTAACTTAATTAATAACAATCTATCCATATGAATATTATTTTAATTTCCAACAAATCAAAGCAAGCCAAAAAAATTACATTAACAAAAAATCATTTAATATTATTAATCAG
>CAADGS010000062.1 GCA_900696615.1 uncultured beta proteobacterium | reverse complement strand
GAGCTTTGATTTTTGGGTATTTGCGAAACTTTCATTTCGGGTCTTAACAATGGATTACAAAATATTTTTGACAGTTTTTGCCACCGTTTTTATTGCTGAGCTGGGTGATAAAACACAACTCGCTACCATGCTATTTGCTACGGATAAGGAAGTCAGTAAATTAACGATATTTGTTGGCGCCTCATTGGCACTCATCACCACTTCTGCAATTGGCGTTTTGGCCGGCAGTATTATTTCCAACTATGTTAGTCCAAAAAATCTGCAATACGTTGCCGGTCTCGGATTTATTCTGGTGGGTATATGGACGCTGGCAAAAGCATAAAATGAAAAGGTGTCATTTACTTTTCCTAAACCGTAAAGTGATACATGCACCACCCGTTGCGTTATTTTCAATCGCCAACTCTCCGCCATAAACCTGGATAATATCGCGCACCACAGCAAGACCAATGCCATGACCTGGTGTAGACTGATCGGCACGGACTCCGCGTTCTAAAATTGATGCGATTTCATCGGATGGAATCCCGGGACCGTCATCCTTAACTTGAATCGCAACCCAGTTTTCTTGATTACTAGCGTAAATCTGAATGCTATGACGGCACCATTTGAAGGCATTGTCAACCAGATTGCCCATTAATTCCATGAGATCGCCTTCGTCGATGCGCAACCCGATGCTGTCATCGATATCAATGGTTATTTGCGGCCGTTTGCTGCGATATGCTTTCTCAACAGCGGCCACAATCCTTGTCACAACCGGATTCAGTATAATCAAACCCATCCCCGGTGAGCTGCCTGCGGTAGCTGCCCGACGCAATTGATATTGAATAATGTTGTCAATACGGTCAATTTGTTCTTGAATGTTCTTACGCCGCACTGGCTCTTCTTCTTCACTATTAATCGCACCTTGCAAAACGGCGAGAGGTGTTTTGAGACTGTGCGCCAAATCGGCAAGCCCGTTACGATAACGCCTTTGTTGTTTATGCTCATGATTGATTAATGAGTTAATACTATCGGTTAGCAACTTTAGTTCGCTGGGATAATTCCCTTGCAAATTTTCTTGCTGACCAGATTGAATAGCAGCAAGATCGGTAGAAACTTTACGTAATGGCTGCAACCCCCAACGCAATGCCAGCATCTGTGCAATCAGCATTAAAATTGCCATGACGCTGAGCCAACCCCATAGATTTTCTCGATACCGCTCTATTTGAGCTTCAAACAATGCATTATTGATAATTACATGAAAAGTAAATGAATACTCACCTTCTGCAGTATCCCAGGCCACACCATAGCTATAAATAAAATGTGGCGCATCATCAATCTGAATTTGTGAAAATCTTTTGTTCCCTTTTGCAAGAAAACTAACTGCCGGAATTTTTTTATTCAGCGATGAAGTAGAACGCCAAACAATTGTATTGAATCGATCGACAATAAATGCATAAGTATCAGAATTGATATGTCCTAATTCAGCATCGAGTAAATTAGTTGATACCTCCAGAACTCCGAGTTCCTCCAGCTCGGAATCACCCATAATCATTAAGAGCTTGGCAAAAAGCCTATCTTGCACCCCTAAGCGTGCACTGTCATGAAAAGCACGATCGAGTGTTAATGCAATAAATATGATAAAAATCAACAACACCAGCGTTGCACTGAATAAAATACGCTGATTCAAAGACATCATGTAAATCTATTGCATTCCAAAATAAAGCGATAACCTCGGCCACGCACTGTTTCAATCGGATTAAGCCTACCATCAGGATCAAGTTTCCGACGTAAGCGCCCAACCATGACTTCAAGAACATTACTGTCTCGATCTTCATCATGCGGATAGAGGTAATCCGACAGGGTATGCTTGGACAATACCTCGCCATGATGACGCACCAATTCTTCCAACAAGCGGTATTCAAATGTGGTCAACTCGATGCTTTTCTCATCGACGGTAACAGACTGAGATGCCACATCCAGTTCAATAGGCCCACATTTTAAGATTGTTTGCGGAATACCGGTAGAACGACGCAATAAGGCTTTTATCCTAGCTTGCAATTCTTCCATCTGAAACGGTTTAGTCAGATAATCGTCCGCACCCATTTCTAGTCCAAGAACTTTATCCTGCCAACTACTGCGTGCGGTCAAAATCAAAATAGGCAGCAAACTGCCTTGCCCACGTAGCGCTTTAATGATATCCAATCCCGATTTACCAGGTAGACCGATGTCAATAATGGCGGCATCTAAAGGATATTCCGAGGCAAGATATAATCCTTCATTACCATCGCTGCATGTATCAACCATATAACCGGCAGCTTCTAATTGCTGGCAAATTTGATTTTGTAATTTGATTTCATCTTCGATAACTAAAATACGCATCGCACTATTGATATAAAATGATAAAAATTCATGTATACAACATACTATCGTAAAGGAACAACCGTTCCATCCAGACCGTTAATCAGAATAATCTGTATCACGCCTTGCTGAGTGAGTATTTTGATACGAAAAATATTGTCATCGTAATTAATTGCCAGCACGCGTCCTTTAATATGTTGCTGTGCGATCGAGATGGCTTTTTGTTCAGTAATCGTTACAGCTGGTACATCTTTGCTGCGATAATTGCTATCAGCAGTGATTACCTTTGTAGTCAGCCCGTACGTAGATAAACTACCCAATAATCCCGCAATCATTAAAAGTTGCCATCTACTGTTCATCACTTCTCAACCCAAAGTACGAAGTAGTACCGGTCTCATTGATAATAGGCAAGTCATTACACACCTTACCTATTATCAACATCCTTTTCAAAAGCCTATCACAATACCAGCGTGTCCGGTGCCAATACCCATCATCATTTGCGGAGAAAGTCCATAACCATATGCCGGCGCTGAGTAATAATTATAATTGTACCGTGGTTGCGGATAGTAAGGCCGATAATAAACGCGAGGCTGGCCATATATATAATTATAACCTCCGTTTATATAATGACCGTGGTGGTGATGACCACTATGATGATGTTGGTGATGACGATGATGATGACCGTGACCGTGGTGACCTCTTCCTGCCTGCACCAACGTAGGTATCGCCAAACTAGATACTAATACCGGCACCAGAAAAAAACTGGTTAATATTGATTTCTTAGTTTCCATTTTTAATCTCCTTTTCATTATTTGTTTCAGGTATATGCCTGATGGAGCCAATTTACGCGAAGCAATATGAATGAAAACTGAATACGCAAAAGGTTAAGGATGCCGCCTTCCTAGGGAATTTCGTGTATTGGTGAGCCAGTGATTATATTTTGATTATTTCACAAAAACCGTAATAAGCTTTGCGAGTGGCGCCATTTTAACGTGCGGTAGATCCGGCAAATCGGATACAAAATAATCAGTACCAATAATGTTATCCAATAGGTTTGCGCCAAACTGCCGCGCTCAAAAACGAATTTCAATAATGTCAGCACGCCAAAATGCGCGAGATAGAAAAATAACGCAGTTTGCCCGAAAACTAACACTGGACCGTTGAAATAGATAACTTTTTTGAACAATTCCAACCGTATCAACAGAGAAAAGATAAACGCCATTAAACCCAGTTCAATAAGCGTATAAGCCAAACTGGGTGGATATTTACTAATATGCAACCAATTTATCAGGGTGTCGCCTTCCAATTGCATGAACATATTGCCATAGCCATCGGCGGCGCGAATCACTACAAACAATGTCAATGCAAACCAGGCACACGTCATCAGTAAGCGATAGGGCATTAAGGAAACGGAGGGATCAACGATGAGCCGCTCACCGAATACCCAGCCGAGCATCATGATGCCAAGCCACGGCAGTGCCGGATAGAGTACGGTGTAGGTTTCACTAAAAACCGGCGCAAATGTGAGCGCTAACCAAAACGGAACTTCGCCATCCGGTTGCCATAACATCATCAATATTAATTCACTGCCCGCAATAATCAATAACGCCAGCCAAAACACAGTGCGTGTACCGAGGCGTTGCAAATGAACCATCAACATCATGCCGAGACCGATGGCGTACAATACTTGCAATACCGGTTTACCGCCAATCAGAGAAAACACGCCAATATCCAGCAATGCAATAAAAGCACCGCGTAACAGCAGCTCACGGTCGATCACGGCATTGCTGATGCCTTGCTGGTGGCGCTGGAAATTGCTGATCGCAATCGAAGTACCGGCGAGAAATACAAAAGTGGGTGCACAGATATGCGTAATCCAGCGAGTGAAAAATTGATCGGCCGAAAACTGAATGCCAGGTTCATACAATAACACTGAGTCGGCAAAAATACGCTGCTCATTGAAAAACCATGAGGTATGGTCGAGCGCCATCAGAATCATTACGATCCCGCGCAACCAATCCATAGCGACGATACGCTGTATGTTGTTACGCCATTGCATGATTACAGATTATTGCAATCATTATAGTAATACCAGATTATTTCTGTGAATGAGTTCCGGTTCATCCACATAACCCAGTATTGCTTCGATTTCACTGCTGGCTCGTTTGAGTATTTTTTGCGTTTCAATCGCACTGTAATTAATTAGGCCGCGTGCGATTTCTCTACCTTCTTCATCTAAGCAAGACACTGCTTCACCGCGTTCAAACTCACCATCGACGTTGATAACGCCAATCGGTAGCAAACTTTTTCCGTCATCAGATAGCGCCTTCACAGCACCTTGATCAAGCGTCACATAACCGCGTACTTGCAAATAATCAGCCAGCCATTGCTTACGTGCCGCCAATACGGGAATTTTTGCCAATAAACGTGTACCGATCATTTCATCCCGGCTCAGGCGAATCAATACTTTATCTTCATGACCGGAAGCAATAACTGTATCAGCGCCACTCCTTGCAGCACGTTTTGCCGCAATCACTTTCGTCTGCATGCCACCGCGACTAATGCTGCTCCCAACACCACCGGCCATTTTTTCCAGCAGAGGATCACCGGCACTTACTTCGCTTAACAATTTCGCATCCGGATTCTTGCGTGGATCGCTAGTAAACAAACCAGCTTGATCTGTCAGAATCACCAGCACATCGGCTTCTACCAGATTAGTCACTAGCGCCGCCAAGGTGTCATTATCGCCGAAACGGATTTCATCGGTGGCAACCGTATCATTCTCATTAATAATCGGAATGACATTCAGTTTCAACAGCGTCGTCAGGGTTGAGCGGGCATTGAGGTAACGCTTCCGATTGGATAGATCTTCATGAGTCAGAAGTACCTGCGCGGTTTGCAATTCGTACTGGGCAAAACCTGACGCATAAGCCTGTGCAAGCCCCATCTGCCCCACTGCAGCTGCAGCTTGCAATTCATAGAGTGCTGTAGGTCTATTTTCCCAGTTTAACCGTTGCATACCTTCAGCAATTGCTCCCGAAGAAACCAAAATCACTTCTTTATTCATTTGCTTGAGTGCGGCAATTTGTGCAGCCCAACAGGCCAATGCTGAATGATCGAGTCCCTTTCCTTGATTGGTTACCAAACTGCTTCCAACCTTAATGACAATGCGACGCGCCTGTTTTAACATGAATTTTCTTACTGATTGGCTGGAGCTGAATTCTCGGTCTGAGACAGTAAATTATGTTCAAGATAATCCATGATGGCATAAGTTAGAAGTTTACAGCCTTCCCCCGTTAATGCCGAAACAATAAAATATTTGCCTTTCCATTCTAATTTTTCAACAAACTGACGACAAAGTTCGGCGCGGCTTTCTTCAGGCATCATATCAACCTTATTGAGCACTAACCATCGCGGTTTTTGAAAAAGGGATTCATCATATTTTTGCAATTCCATCATAAGTGCACGGGCCTCATGTACCAAATCCTTACTTTCATCAAGTGGCATCATATCAATAACATGCAGCAGTAATCGCGTACGTGTTAAATGTTTTAAGAAGCGATGTCCTAATCCTACACCTTCTGCCGCGCCTTCGATCAATCCAGGAATATCTGCCATAACAAAACTTCGATTCTGATCGACTCTCACCATACCTAGGTTCGGATGCAGAGTTGTAAATGGATAATCTGCCACTTTAGGGCGTGCTGCTGAAACTGCGCGAATAAGCGTGGATTTTCCAGCATTCGGCATTCCAAGCAGCCCTACATCAGCTAAGATTTTGAGTTCCAATGTCAATTCGAATTCTTGTCCTGGACCACCATAAGTAAATTGTCGAGGTGCGCGATTAATACTTGACTTAAAGTGCAGATTACCAAGCCCACCATCACCTCCTCTTGCTAACAGAATCTTTTGCCCATCATGCACCAAATCGGCAACAACCTGATCTGTATGAGCATTCTTGATCAATGTTCCTATTGGCATGCGCAATACGATGTCCTCAGCGCTTTTACCATAACGATCTGATCCTTGGCCGTTCTGGCCATTTTTAGCGCGATAAATGCGTGAAAAACGATAGTCAATTAACGTATTAATATTACGGTCTGCTATTGCAAAAATACTACCTCCGCGGCCGCCATCTCCACCGTCAGGGCCACCTCTGGGTATAAATTTCTCTCGTCGGAAACTGGCAACACCATCGCCACCTTTTCCCGCAATCACCTGAATTATCGCTTCATCAATAAATTTCATAGACTTTGTCTATTACCTGACAGTTTTTTTGCTCATCACAAACAAAAAAGCCCTATCGATCAAGACAGGGCTTCTCAAAAACGACAATTATTTATATTTGTTTTTATGCTGATAGCTTTTATACGGGTATCACATTTGCTAATTTTCGCTTTAATGCGCCCTTGACACTAAAATGTACTTTTCCCGCGATTTTCGCAAACAAAGTATGATCCTTACCGATTCCGACATTTTCACCTGGATGAACACGGGTACCGCGCTGTCTGATAATAATAGATCCAGCAGAAATTAACTCACCCCCATAACGCTTCACTCCCAAGCGTTTAGAGTGTGAATCGCGTCCATTTCTCGAGCTTCCACCTGCTTTCTTATGTGCCATTTAAAACTCCTTAAGCTGAAATACCGGTAATTTGTATTTCCGTGTAATTCTGCCGATGTCCCTGATGTTTCTGATAGTGCTTACGACGCCGCATTTTAAAAATGCGAATTTTATCATGTCGGCCATGACCTAAAACCGTTGCATTTACTTTAGCTCCCGCAACAAGTGGCGTTCCTGCCGAAATTTTATCACCATCCGCAACCATTAGTACCTGATCAATCACGAGCTCACTACCGTTTTCAACTTTTAATTGCTCGATCTTGAGTTTTTCACCAACTTGAATTCGATATTGTTTACCGCCGGTTTTTATCACCGCATACATAACTAACCTCATACTTCCTTTTTACAGAATTCGCGATTATACCTAAGTAGCTTCCGCTTGTGGTATAAAATTTTCGTTACCATCTATCAATTTACTATTATGCTTGACACTTAGGTATTGTCATTCCTAACATAGCGTTTTCTATAAGGTAACGTTGTGTCAATCGATCATATTAGAAGTTTTCTTGCTCAAAACATGAGCATTGTTGATGGTGTCATTCGAGAAAAGCTACATTCTCATGTTTTACTAATACGCCAAGTTAGTGAATATATTATTAATAGTGGAGGAAAGCGTTTACGCCCTGCATTAGTAATTTTATCAGCCGGAGCTTTTGGGTATTCGGGTAAATATCACTACAATTTAGCTGCTGTGGTCGAATTTATCCATACTGCCACATTGCTTCACGATGATGTAGTGGATGAATCTTCATTAAGACGCAATAAAGAAACTGCAAATGCCTTATTTGGAAATGCCGCCAGTGTACTGGTCGGTGATTTTTTGTACTCCAGGGCATTCCAGATGATGGTTGAAGTCAATAATATGCGTGTAATGCAGATACTGGCGGATGCTACCAATACCATTGCAGAAGGGGAAGTTCTGCAACTTCTAAATTGCCGTGATCCACACGTAACTGAAGAAAACTATTTACAAGTTATTCGTTATAAAACTGCTAAATTGTTTGAAGCAGCCAGCAGATTGGGCGCAGTTTTAGGTAATGCCACTCCAATTGAGGAAGAGGCCATGGCAGTTTATGGCATGCACCTCGGAACTGCATTCCAACTCATAGATGATATGCTTGATTATTCCGGTAACAATCACGATATCGGAAAGAACCTCGGTGATGACTTAGCCGAAGGGAAACCTACTTTACCGCTAATTTATGCAATGCGAGTAGGTACGCCCGAGCAAGCCGATATTATACGCAAAGCAATCGAAGATGGAGGTAAGGACGGCTTTCAACCAGTACTTAACGTAATTCAACAAACCGCCGCACTAGACTACGCTAAACAATGCGCGGAAGCCGAAATTGCAACGGCTATAGCGGCGATAGCATCTTTGCCAGAATCAGAAAATAAAGAATGTCTTTTAGAGCTAGCCAGATTTTCTGTCACACGTAACCATTAATTCTTTATTATATTTCCCGAAGGCTTACAAAAATTAAGTAGTCTAAAAACTGCATGCGACCGGTTTATAATATTAACAATCTTCCTCTATAATTTATATTTGCATTATCTAAAACAAATATAAATTAAAATCTTAACGCTACCACACCTATTTCAATAAAAATTTTTAGTTGAAACTATTTTATTTAAAGACGGTTAAAACACGTTTAATTAATAATTCGTTAAACTAAAAAATTGCTATGCTTAGTTAGTATGGCGCACTTATTAAGTCATCCGGCAGAAATACTTCACAATTATGGGTAAATTAATTTTATACATCATTATCGCAATTCTAATTTATTGGCTTATTAAGAATCGTAAACAAAAGCACGCGAAAAATGAAACACCTATTGATCCTATTGAAGACATGGTGAGCTGCAAGCATTGTGGAATTCATTTACCAAAAAGTGAAGCCATCTACGACTCCAATCAATATTTTTGCTGCAAAGAACATTGCATTCAACACACTAATTCTTCGTCTTAAACCAATTTGTGTCTACTTATTCTGCAAAAATAAATACGACAGAGCGCCCGTTACTGGCTCACAAGGCTGGCAACGGTGATCATTTTCACCAGTTGTGGCGTCCTCTCTTATATTTCAACATTTACCGGTTGTTAGTCGGTAGTACCTTGGCAATCATCGCTTGGTTATTTCCATTCAATAACTCTGAATCTTTCCAGGAACCTCTATTTTTCTATACCAATATCAGCTACCTTCTTTACAGCAGTATAAATATAATGCTGATCAAGCTGCGTCATCCTAATTTTGATTTGCAGCTAACCATTCAGGTAATCGGTGATATTATTTTTTTAACCATCATGATTTATGCCAGTGGCGGCCTACAAAGCGGATTGGGAGGGTTACTATTGGTATCACTTGCTGGTGCAGGTTTAATTAGCCGCGGTCGCATGGCCCTTTTTTTTGCTTCTATTGCTTCGATTTGCTTATTACTACAAGAAACCTATTCCTTATTAACCGCGAATTCTCAAAGCGCACATTTCTCTCAGGCAGGATTATTAAGTCTGGCATACTTTGCAGTAGCATGGTTAGCGCATCAACTTGCTAAGTATACCTTAGCAAGCGAACAACTCGCACAAAAACGCGGGGTTGATCTGGCGAACATGGCTCAAGTTAATCAACTGGTCATCCAATATTTGCAAGAAGGCGTTCTTGTTGTCGATAAACAAGGAATAATAAAACAGCACAATACATATGCCGAGAAATTACTTAACTTGAGGACAATTAAAAACGAGTATTCCCGATTATCGGATTGTGCGCCAGAAATCGCCCGCAGGCTTGTAAACTGGCAAAGCACCCCTAGTATTAATTTTGAATTATTGAGATTGAGCCATACCAACGCGAACATTCGTACCCGTTTTCTCCCAGTGCATTCCGATTCTCTCGATCACATTGTCATTCTTCTAGAGGATACTGGACGCATGCAGGCACAATTACAGCAATTAAAACTCGCTGCACTAGGCCGTTTAACAGCAAATATCGCACACGAGATTCGTAATCCACTGTCAGCAATCAATCATGCTGCAGAGCTTTTAGAAGAAGAACAGTTGGAAAACAATGTTGATTCTCGCTTGGTTCGTATTATTTGCGACAATACCAAACGCCTTAATAAAATCGTACAAGATGTGCTGGAACTTAATCGCCGTAAAGTACCCAAATTAGAATCAATTGTTTTAAATGAATTTATTGCAAATTTTATTGAAGAATTTTGTCGTACCGAAAACATCGATATTAAAGTTTTTACAATAACCCCTACAGAAATATACTCCATCACTTTCGACCGCGATCACCTGAATCAAATCCTGTGGAATTTATTCCAGAATGCCTGGCGGCATTGTCAAAAAAAAACTAATAGCATTCATATCAAAATAACTGCAGGAACCAGTTTAAACGAAGTAAGTTTGAATATTATTGACGATGGCTGTGGGATCGAGTCGCAGCAAGTAAAGCAAATTTTTGAACCTTTCGTTACGACCACAACAAGTGGTACTGGTTTAGGCTTATATATCGCGCGCGAATTATGCGAAACAAATCAGGCATCACTTGAATATATTCAAGGTGCCGGCGGGCACTTCAGAATCATTTGTAGAAACTGATCAATTTATTAATGAATAAAGAGCAAATTTTTAATTCGCACTTGAATAATTCATCACCTACGATACTCATAGTGGATGATGAACCCGATATCATCGAATTGTTAGAACTCACGTTGGCCCGTATGGGTATGCAAGTTTTCAGTGCAAAATCGATTCATGACGCAAAAATACTGTTGCAGTCGCATCCATTCGAATTGTGCTTTACTGATATGCGTTTACCCGATGGTGAAGGTCTAGATTTGGTTAATTATATTGCTGATCATTGTTCCGGATTGCCTGTTGCAGTTATTACCGCGTATGGAACAACTGAAAATGCCGTTGCTGCGCTTAAAGCTGGCGCATTTGATTATTTATCAAAACCTGTTTCATTAAAACAGTTGCGTGATTTGGTTAAATCGGCTTTAAGTCTCCCCCCCATCCACGGTGAACCGATATTACATACTCAATCAAGTCATCGGAGATTATTGGGTGAATCTCACCCAATGCGACAACTACGTACAATTATCGACAAACTTTCCCGTAGCCAAGCTTCAGTTTATATTTACGGTGAATCAGGGAGTGGCAAAGAATTAGCAGCACGAATGATCCATGAAAAAAGCGCGCGGCACAAACAACCATTTATTGCTGTTAACTGCGGGGCAATACCAGAAAACTTGATGGAAAGTGAATTTTTTGGCTACAAAAAAGGTGCTTTCACCGGCGCCGATAAAGATCACGATGGATTCTTTCTTGCAGCAAATGGCGGTACCTTATTTCTTGATGAAGTAGCCGATTTGCCATTGGCTATGCAAGTAAAATTACTTAGGGTGATCCAGGAAAAACAAGTAAGACGGCTAGGGGATACCCAGGAAAAAAATATTGATGTTCGCATCATCAGTGCAACACACAAGAAACTTAGTGAATGCGTCCAAGCTGGACAATTCCGGCAAGACTTATACTACCGTTTGAATGTCATTGAGCTGAATATGCCGCCGTTACGCGAAATGCGTGATGATATTCCACTCATCGCTGAAAAAATATTGGCGAAGCTTTGCTGGGATGCCTCACGCCCTCCTTGCGGCTTTACTAAAGAAGCACTAACCAATCTGGTAAACTATGATTATCCAGGCAATGTCCGTGAACTTGAAAACATTCTTGAACGTACCTTAGCGTTTTGTACTAGCCTCCAAATAGATAAAGAAGAACTGCAGCTTCCTGATACGAGAATTTCACAAAATATTAAAAGCTTGCCTGCCATCGATTCGACGCATGGTCTACCATTGCAAGATTACCTGGATAAGCTCGAAAAAGATTCCATCGTAAAGGCACTCAATGAAAGTCGCTACAACCGCACTAAAGCCGCCAAACTACTAGGAATCACTGTCAGATCACTGCGTTACCGAATGGAAAGACTCGGATTGAATGAGCCAATTTAGCAAAAGCCTAATTTACATCTACCCATAACGCAACTAAAGCTTCATTTCTCAACCACTAGAGGCAGGATAAAAATATTTTTAGCGATCAGCTAGCGCAATCGATGGCTGACCCATATTGATATTGCGAACAATAGCACTGCTCCACCTTGATGTGAAGCAGCTAAGGGAATTGGCACCACATGCAACAAAGTGGCAATTCCGAGACTAATCTGGATCGCTAACATCAATAAAAAAAGATTACATGCAAGGCGAGTGGTCTTGGGTAGATCAACCTTGCGCGATCGATACCAAAACAGTGGCACTGAAAAAGCTAGAATCCAAGCGATCATCCGATGATCGAATTGTACAGTCGTCATATTATCAAAAAAATTACGATACCAAGGTTCCAGCACAAACAAATCCGGTGGAATAAAATACCCGTTCATGAGCGGAAAGGTGTTGTAGGCCAAACCTGCACGAATCCCAGCGACAAATCCGCCTGATAGCACCATGATAAAAATTAATGCAGTCAGCCCGAAGGAGAAACGCCTTAAACTCTGCAGATCCTGATTTGATTGGAAATTCTCATTTTTTGGTACCAACAAACTAAGTGCAACCCAGAACAAGCTGGCGAAAATGACAAATGCTAAGCCTAGATGAGCAGTTAACCGGTATTGACTAACATGAGGGTCATTCACCAGCCCGCTCATAACCATATACCACCCCATAAAACCCTGTAATCCCCCCAGAATGAATATGCCCGTCAATTTAATTCCCAATGAACGATCAATTTGTTTTCTAACGAAGAAATAAACAAAAGGAAAGAAAAAAACTATTCCAATCAGTCGGCCAAGCAAGCGATGAAAATACTCCCACCAAAAAATGCTTTTAAATTCTTCGATACTCATGCCTTTATTGATTTGTTGGTATTGTGGTGTCGCACGGTATTTCTCGAGCAACTCATCCCAATCTTGTTGCGTGATCGGCGGCATAGTACCGACTAAAGGTTGCCACTCCACAATTGAAAGTCCGGAATCTGTCAGTCGGGTTACGCCACCCACCACCACCATGGCAAATACCAAGGCACAACAAATTAGTAACCAGATTGCTATTGGTTTTGTATTTTGCATAGTCATAAAGTAAAGTTAATTGCTCTTATCAATAATTATTATTTTATTTAGCGCGTAGTAAACGTTGTTTAGTTCGTTCCCACTCTTTTTTCTTTTCACTTTCTCGCTTGTCATGCTGTTTTTTACCTTTGGCCAACCCAATTTCGAGTTTAATCCTACCTGCTCTGTAATGCATATCGAGAGGCATTAGCGTGTAACCCGCACGCTCAACTTTGCCTATGAGACGGCTGATTTGTTCCGCATGTAGCAATAATTTACGCGTTCGAACTGGATCCGGATTAATATGGGTTGAAGCTGTTTTAAGTGGACTAATATGACAACCGATAAGAAATAATTCACCGTTACGAATCATCACATAGGCTTCTTTTAATTGAACTCGACCTTCGCGGATTGCTTTAACTTCCCATCCTTCCAACATCATACCTGTTTCGTACTTTTCTTCGATAAAATAATCGTGAAAGGCTTTTTTATTTTGTACTATACTCATATGAAAGAAAGACTGGGAATCACTCAATTTTTGAGTAATTTTATCAGCTTTTAAGTGTTACAGACTAAGGTAAAACAATTAGCGTTTATGGCAGAAATAGAAAAATCAGTTTTAGTCGAATATTCGGCAAGCCAAATGTTTGCATTGGTTGATGATGTCGAACAATATCCAAAATTTCTCCCTTGGTGCGGCGGCACTTCTGTTGAACCACAAGATGAAATTACCACGCACGCGACGGTTAAGATTGACTATCATCATATTCAGCATAGCTTCACAACAATAAACAAGAGATTTCCTCCTGATCTCATTGAAATGAGCTTACTTGATGGCCCATTTGAGCATCTTGATGGTTACTGGCAATTCATTCCGCTATCCGATAACGCATGCAAGATTAAATTTCGCCTCCATTACACGTTTTCTCATAAAATTCTTGAGAAATTGGTAGGACCGGTTTTTCACATGATCGCAAATAGCTTTGTTGAATCTTTCATTGAACGAGCAGAAGCAATCTATGGCAAACGCTGATAGATTTTTCCAAGTTGAAGTTGTGTATGCGCTGCATCACGTTCAAATCCTCAAAAAAATCGCTGTATCCAGCAATTCAACAGTGGAACAAGCTATCAAACAATCTGAAATTATCAGTCAATTTCCTGAAATTGATTTGACCAAAAATAAATGTGGCATTTTCGGCAAATCAGTGAGCCTTGATACACCATTACAGCCTTATGACAGAATTGAAATTTATCGTCCTCTTATTATCAATCCCAAGGACGCTAGAAGAATTCGTGCTAAAAAAAAGATTCATGCATAATTTCTTTTCTTACGGATAAATTATCAATGCGATTATCTTGACATATTTATAACTGCTCGAGGCGTAGCGCTATAGAATTGAGCGTTGAGCCTAAACAATGCCACAGGATTTATTTTTTTCAACGAACTAACAAAAAGAATATAAAGATTAAGAATCCAATAAGAAAAAGTTAACGTAAATATTGAATTGTAGCTGATGGATTATCAGGATTGATTGGGTAAATAATCCATAGGATCAACAGGTTTTCCATGCTTCCTAATTTCGAAATGCAATTGTGTGGTCTCTGTGTCAGTGTTGCCCATTTCCGCAATCTTCTGGCCTTTTTTGACGGCGTCACCCTCTTTTACCAATAACTTACTATTGTGCGCATACGCACTTAAAAACATATTATTGTGTTTAATAATTATTAAATTTCCATATCCGCGCAAACCATGACCACTATAGACAACTTCACCGTCAGCAGAAGCTAAAATCGGCTGCCCCACCTCACCCGAAATCTTCACACCTTTGGAGTTTTTGGAAAACGATGAGAGCAATCTACCATTTGTAGGCCATATCCACTCAGCATCTGATTGATTGATCGTTTTGTCCGATCTGGCTATTGCTGGTTGAGGTGCGACCTCAATTCTATTGTTTCTTGCTGCTTCCGAGATTGGCGAAGCAAGTGTCACTTGAGTAGCAGATAATACGTTGCTCTGATTGGCAGGATTCTTCAGTCGTGCAGCATTTTGCTCGGAATATGGCAATTTAAATGCCTTAGGACCTGTTTTTAAGTTTCCTTTCGCATTTGATGCCATTGCACCAGAATTTTCATCAGGAATCGATATAACTGGTTGCTCGTCGGGTGCAATCGTAGTTTCGATTGGCCTCTGAGGTAATGCATATAAAGTGGGCTGTGAATTATCACGCGCTAAAGACACAATCATTTTCTGGCCAGGCCGAATAGCGTTGATATCAGTGACGTTATTCCATTCAGCGAGTTTTTTTATATCGATTCCATGATTCAGTGCAATGCCATACAACGTATCACCTTTCTGGACGATATAGATTTGATCATTCGGGTTGCTTGTATCAGTTGGTTTATTTGTCAAACCTGTTATATCAGTTTTTCCGCCACGATCAACTACCGGAGCTGGGGACTGGCTGACACAGCCATTCGTCATAAAAAGAACTATGACAATCAGAAAGCCGTTGAAAGAACAAAGTACCGATTTTAAGCTTATACAAAAAAAAGTCGGTTTGATATTACTTTTTTCGATATTTGCGCTCACCGGCACAAAAAAATTATTTATCATTTAAAAATTCCTCGTTTCGTTATTTCTTTATAACGCCTGCCAACAAGGGTACAAAATTTACTTCCTCCAGTACTGTTTCAGTATAGCCTTGAGAATTACGTTCAATGATACACAAATTTTGCTTTTGCGTGCCTTTAGGAAAAATCATTCTTCCGCCAATAACTAGCTGTTCTAATAACATAGTAGGAATATGTGTGGTTACAGCTGTCATGATGATACCATCGAACGGTGCGGCTTCAGCTAATCCTCGCAAACCATCTGCATGTTTCAAATAAACATTTCGAATTTGCAACTCCTGTAGTCGAACTCTAGTCCGTGTCAATAGTGGCCCAATACGTTCAACGGAATAAACTTTCTGCGCCAATTGTGCCAAAATTGCCGTTTGATAGCCGCAACCCGTACCAATTTCCAGCACTTTTTCTAATTCAGAATTCGCTCGCAACAATTCACTCATCCGCGCAACAATCCAAGGACTGGATATGGTTTGCCCATAGTTTATAGGTAAAGCGACGTCTTCATAAGCACGGCTGGCTAATGCTTCTTCAACAAAAATATGCCGAGGTATCGCACTCATCACTGACAAAACCACTTCGTCAGCAATACCTTGTGCACGCAATCGTTCGATCATCCGCAAACGCGTACGCTGCGAAGTCATACCAATTCCCGAATGACGTACACTCACCAAGTTATATCCATAAATCTAATTACTAAACGATATCAGTTACCTAATTTTTTAACCAGCTTGTGATGAGATCCATCTGATCATATCGGGTCAAATCAATCTGCAATGGTGTCACAGAAACCCGGTTATGCTGTATTGCATAAAAATCCGTGCCTTGACCTGCATCCTGAGCTGCGCCTGCAGCACCGACCCAATATACACTTTCCCCACGGGGACTTTGCGATTTAATGACAGGCTCAGCTTTGTGACGCCGTCCTAATCGTGTCACTTCAATTCCTTCAAGCTGACGGTAATCGATATCCGGTACGTTGATATTTAGCAAAACCGGAGATTGAATCCCATTTTTCTGAAACCGTCTTACCATGTCCGCCGCAACCCGAGCCGCCGTCATATAGTTTCCATTCGATGCACTGACCAATGACACAGCCAGTGAGGGAATTCCGAGCAAAAATCCTTCAGTGGCCGCAGCAACGGTACCAGAATAAATTGTATCATCGCCCATATTTGCGCCATGATTTACCCCAGAAAGCACCATATCAGGCATGATATCAAGCATACCTGTCACAGCAAGATGCACACAATCTGTCGGTGTGCCATTGACATAATAAAATCCATTATGTGATTTATGCAAACTCAATGGACGGTCCAGAGTTAATGAATTACTTGACCCACTACGATCCCTTTCAGGTGCAACGACAATGATTTCAGCTATTTCAGAAAGTAATTCAGCTAAACATGCAAGTCCTGGAGCAAAATATCCATCATCATTGCTGAGCAGAATGCGCATTCTTATAACACCCTAAAAACCGATAAGTAGTCAATAAAATACTTCTGCACGTTAATCTCAAATCATAATTTGCAATTAATCAAATTCTTAACTGAAATGGTCGGGGCGAGAGGATTTGAACCTCCGACCACTTGCACCCCATGCAAGTACGCTACCAGGCTGCGCTACGCCCCGAACCGAACAAATATATGGCCAATTTTAACCTTTACCAAGAAACGATTTTTAAGAAAGAAGTAAAGACATGACGCTTTTAATTTCACGTCGGATATACTGTAAATCCTCTGTTGAATTTGATTCTGACATATCAAAGTTTGAATTAGCAGGTGTAGAAGGCTTTTCTCGAAGATCTAACCGACTGCGTGCTCCATTTATTGTAAAACCTTGGTCATATAATAATTCTCGGATACGGCGTATTAATAATACTTCCTGATGCTGATAGTAGCGACGGTTACCCCGGCGCTTAACAAACTGCAACTGTGTGAATTCCTGCTCCCAATAACGTAAAACGTGCGGTTTAACATTACACAGCACACCCACTTCACCAATTGTAAAATAGCGTTTCGCAGGAATGGGTATAAGGATATTACTTGGTTTCTTTTCCATGATAATTTTTTTCAACCAATGCTTTTAGTTTCTGGCTGGCATGAAAGGTCACTACACGGCGTGCAGTAATAGGAATTTCTTCTCCTGTTTTTGGATTTCTACCTGGGCGTTGCGGCTTTTCTCGTAGCTGAAAGTTACCAAATCCAGAGAGCTTAACGCCTTCGTTATTTTGTAAAGCATTGCGTACTTCTTCGTAAAATGATTCAACCATATCCTTTGCTTCACGTTTGTTAAGCCCGACTTGCTCGAACAATAAATCTGCTAATTCAGCTTTTGTTAATGCCATATTTGTACTCCATTAATTAATGTAATTATATCTGTTAATTGAATATGTAAGGTCGCGATGTCATAGAAATAATAAAAAAATTAATAGCTTATTATAAACAGAAAGAGGGATAATGAATAATAGCAAGATTAATCACGCAATATCGCTCCAAATTTAGTTTCCAAAACTTTTATTAGACCGGTGACTGCAGAATCAGCTTCTTCATCTGTCAATGTTTTTGCAGTATCTTGTAACAATACCCGGAAAGCAAGACTTTTTTTAGCACTGTCAATACCTTTGCCACGATAGACATCAAACAATGAAATATCTAAGACAATTGCCGATTTCTCTGCATGCATTTGTGCCAATAGCGAATGCACACTAATATCATTACTTACAATAATCGCAATATCGCGTCTAACCGGTGGAAACTTAGAAATAGGTTTTGCTGCCGGCAAAGCCTTAGTTATTAAACTGTCAATCGCCATTTCGAACAGTATCGTATTTTTTTGCAGCCCGTATTTTTTTTGCCATTGTGGGTGTAGCTCCCCCATCCATCCGATTGGTTTTTCGTCAATATAGATTTGTGCTGATTTACCAGGATGTAGTACAGGATGAGAAAATTTCTTGAAATAAACCTCTTTTCCCGTACATAACGTTTCTATATCTGCTTTAACATCATAAAAATCAACATCCCTTGCCGGTATTCCCCATTGTTCAGGTGCAACTTCGCCATAACTGAGTCCTGCAACTTTTCCAGTTTGAACACAATTGTTTTCGCTATCTCGATTAAAGCAATCGCCAATCTCAAACAAACGTACCCTATTTTGTTTTCGGTTTAAATTAAACTGCAAATTAGAAATTAAATTGCCAATCAGCGTGCTGCGCATGACATTCATCTGTCTTGAGATTGGATTCTTTAATGCAATCGGATTCGTTACATTTGTAAAATCAGACTCCCACTCAGCATCGACGAAAGCGTAATTAATAACTTCCTGGTAGTCACGAGCCACCAACAATTGCTTAATTTCAAGCAATGAAAAGGTTGATTCCGGTAGTGATAACATGACTATTTTCCCGTTTGGATAATGGGCAGGAATATGATCGTAGCCATAAATACGGGCCAGTTCCTCGATAAAATCTTCTTCTATTTTTAAATCAAAACGATATGTTGGGGGAATTACGTTAAAAATATTTTTGTTTATAGTGAATTCGAAACCTAATCGTTCAAAAAAAAGACTAATTTGCTCATTACTTATGTCAATGCCCAGAATCCGTCTTATTCGTTCACTCCGTACATTCACTGCTTGTCGCTGCGGTAGCTTATATTTTATTTCTATCAGTGGACCAGCATGACCACCGCATATAACTTGTATTAAATTAGTAGCATACTCCAATACTTTGTTGGTTCTGGCAAAATCTACTCCGCGTTCAAAACGGTAAGCCGAATCAGAGTTGAAACCAAGCTGAAAAGTTTTACCGCTGATGACATTCGGACTGAAGAATGCGCTTTCTAGAAAAATATCAGTCGTTCCTTGCGTCACGCTACTATCTAATCCGCCCATAATACCAGCCAACGCCAAAGGTGTATCGTCATCTGCAATAACCAGCATCTCTGGATTTAGGTTTATTTCATTACCATTCAACAGCTTTATTTTTTCATGGGGTAGTGCATACCGGATTTGTATACCTCCAGTGAGCTTTGCTAAGTTAAAAGCATGCATAGGCTGCCCAGTCTCAAGCAAAACATAATTCGTGATATCGACAATAGGATTTATAGAACGAATTCCACCACGTTCGAGGCGTTGTGACATCCATAGTGGCACCACAACATCGAGATTAATGTCACGTATTATCCGTCCGCAATATAAAGGGCAAGCTTCGGATGCTCTGACATGGATCGGTATAGCATCGTCAATCTCTGGTGAAATTGGATTAATTTCTGGCAAATACAATTCAGAGTTTGTTATCGCAGCAACCTCACGCGCTACTCCAAATATTCCCAGACAATCCGCTCGGTTTGGTGTCAGGCTTAACGTAAAAACATGGTCATCAAGTTGATAATAATTACGAAAATCCATTCCTACCGGTGCGTCCGCAGGGAGCAACAACAAGCCTTCTGCTGCATCACTGACACCTAATTCCTTAGCCGAACACAGCATACCAGCAGAATCCACACCGCGTAACCGAGCTTGTTTAATGACAAAACTCGGCAGAGTTGCACCAATCAATGCGCAGGGCACTTTTACACCCGTTGCTACATTGGCAGCGCCGCAAACAATTTGTAATAAATCGCCCTTTTTGTCACCGATCTTGACTGAGCATATCTTAAGCTTATCCGCAGCCGGATGCTTTTCAACTGAGAGAACTTCTGCTACTACAACATTATCAAAAAGTGCCGCCACTGGATCAATACTTTCAACTTCTAGTCCTGCCATCGTCAGTACATGAGCCAGTTCTTCACTTGAATGCGATGGATTGACATAGCTTCGCAGCCAGTTTTCTGAGAATTTCATGCTAATTCAATACTAATCAAACTAAATAAGTAAATAGGCTGTATAAATTTAATTAAACTGCTTCAGAAAGCGTAGATCATTTTCAAAGAAAAGTCTTAAATCATTCACTCCATACCTAAGCATCGTTAGTCTTTCTACGCCCATACCAAAAGCAAATCCAATAAACTGTTCGTTGTCGATTGCGACATGTTCCAACACTTTAGGATGAACCATTCCACAACCTAATACTTCAAGCCAGCCTGTATGACTACATATGCGACAGCCTTTACCGTCACACATAACACAGCCTATATCCATTTCTGCAGAAGGCTCGGTAAAAGGGAAAAAAGATGGCCGAAATCTTACAGCCAAGTCATTCCGTTCGAAGAAATTGGCCATAAAATTAGCCAGAGTGCCTTTCAGCGCAGCAAAATTGACATTTTCATCAATCCATAAACCTTCTACTTGATGAAACATCGGAGTATGTGTTATATCAGAATCACATCGATAAACACGCCCAGGTGCAATCACTTTTATAGGTGGCTTATTGTTCTGCATATAATGTATCTGAACCGGTGAAGTATGTGTACGTAATAATTCACCTGTGTCAATATAGAATGTATCATGCATAGCACGAGCTGGATGATTTTCTGGAATATTCAATGCAGTAAAATTATAAAATTCGGTTTCTATCTCCGGGCCGGAAGCCACATCAAAACCTATTGAATAAAATAAAGTTTCAATGCGCTTCAAAGTCTGTGTAATTGGATGCAAGCCACTCGCTGACAATCCTCTACCTGGTAAGGTTACATCCAACGCTTCTTCAGTTAGCTTAGCTTCCAATTCTTTAGCTTGAATTATATTGCGTTGGGATTTAAGTATCTCTTCTAATTGTCCCTTGGCCTGATTGATCTGATTACCCATAGCTGGGCGCTGCTCAACAGGAAGATTACCCAATTTTTTTAGTAATTCTGTAAGTTCACCATTTTTACCAAGATAACGCGCTTTGATATTTTCCAATTCGACAGCATTATCTGTACTTCTTAATAAACTTATTGCTTCAGTAACAATTTCGTTGAGAATTTTCATGCGATTATTTTCTAAATAAGATAAGTACTTATTCTATTTAGCAAGAAAAAGGGAGGCTCAGGTTAACCATCCCGACCTCCCGTATTGAATCTTTATCGCCGTCAGTTAAGTTGCCAGACCGGCTCTTGCTTGTTCCACAATTTTCACAAAGGCATTTTTGTCAAAAACAGCCAAGTCAGCCAACACCTTTCTATCTATTTCAATGCTTGCTTTTTTCAGACCATTCATGAATACACTATACGTAAGACCACATTCACGAACAGCTGCATTAATTCGGGCAATCCACAAGGCCCTAAATTGTCTTTTACGTTGGCGGCGATCACGATAAGCATATTGACCGGCCTTCATAACTGCTTGTTTCGCTATACGATAAACATTTTTACGGCGGCCGCGATAGCCTTTGGCTAGATTCAATATTTTTTTGTGTCGTGCATGAGCCGTCACACCACGTTTTACTCTTGGCATAGTTATTTTCTCCTTTTTTTATGCATACGGCATCATAGTACGAATCGAGGCTACATTTGTGGCATCAACATTGGCCACTCCACGTAACTGGCGCTTATTCTTTGTAGTCTTCTTTGTTAAGATGTGGCGCTTAAAAGCTTGCGAGCGCTTTATACTTCCATTTGCTCGAAACTTAAAGCGTTTTGCCGCACCACTTTTAGTTTTCATTTTAGGCATGATTGCTCCTTCTTTATATGAAACTAGGTGTTTTCACAACTGAAAAGCTTCTCAAACCTAGTATTCACTTATTATTCCGAAAAAATTTATTGCAATTCTCCAAGCATGCATAGGTTTTATATTGCAGCTGAATCTTCTTTCTTAGACTTATCGCTCTTAGTTTCTTTCTTTTTAGGAGAAAGCACCATTACCATTTGACGGCCTTCCATTTTAGGAAACTGCTCCACCACTGCAAATGTCTCTAGATCCGCTTTTACACGCTCAAGTAAGCGTAAACCGAATTCCTGATGTGCCATCTCTCGCCCGCGAAAGCGTAAAGTTACTTTAACTTTATCACCATCATTAAGGAAATTGGTTAAGTTTCTTAATTTTATGTTGTAATCACCTTCATCAGTATTTGGTCTAAACTTAATCTCTTTAATCTGAACTTGCTTCTGCTTCAGTTTTGCATCGTGCTTTTTTTTACTTTCTTGATAGCGAAACTTGCCATAATCCATCAATCGACATACTGGAGGCTTCGCTGTTGGTGCAATTTCTACCAAATCAACTCCTGCTTCATCTGCAAGCTCATTTGCCATCGCAAGCATAACGATGCCTATTTGTTCTCCATTTACACCAATTAAACGTACTTCCGGTACGTCTATCTCTTGATTAATACGTACTGTTTTTTCCTGAGCTATGGCAAATCCTCCAAATCTTGTTGATTAAATTATTTCCTCGCAGAAAGTTCCTCTATAAGGCGATCTATCAAAGTCTGCAAAGCCATTTGACCTAAATCGATCCCTAAGCGATTACGAACCGCAACTTTGTTTGTACGCACTTCATCATCTCCAATGATGATTTGATAAGGAAGCTTCTGCATACTATGTTCGCGGATTTTATAGGTTATCTTTTCATTTCTCAAGTCTAAACTGACCCTAATTCCATGATATCGCAATTGGGCAGCAACTTTATGAGCATAATCAGCTTGTCCTCTGGAAATATTTAATATAACAATTTGTACAGGGGATAGCCAAAGGGGGAATGCACCTGCGTAATTCTCTACCAATATACCAATAAATCTTTCCAATGAACCTAGGATGGCTCTATGCAACATAACGGGTATCTGACGGGAATTATCTTCCGCTACATATTCAGCTCCTAATCGTTCAGGCATAGAAAAATCTAATTGCAACGTACCACATTGCCATACCCGGCCAATACTATCCTTTAAAGAAAATTCTATTTTAGGTCCATAAAACGCGCCCTCACCAGGTTGTAATTCCCAAGCAAGCTTCGCTTCATTTAAGGCCGCTTCCAATGCGGCCTCAGATTTATCCCATTGCAACTCGGATCCAACTCTTTTTTGCGGTCGCGTTGAGAGCTTAACCAATAACTCAGTAAAACCAAAATTTGCGTAAACAATTTTTAGCAAGTCAATAAATTTAACAACTTCATCTTGTACCTGATTTTCAGTGCAAAAAATATGTGCATCATCTTGTGTAAATGCTCGTACACGCATAAGACCATGCAAGGCTCCCGATGCTTCGTTACGATGGCATGAACCAAACTCAGACAATCTTACAGGAAGCTCACGATAACTTCGCAATCCTTGATTAAATATTTGAACATGACCAGGACAATTCATTGGTTTAATGGCAAATTCCTTTTCATCGGAATTTGTAGTAAACATGTTTTCACGAAAATTTTCCCAATGTCCAGATCGTATCCATAAATTTTTATCCAGTATCTGAGGCGTGCGTATCTCTTGATAACCATTTTGGTTCAATATATTACGCATATATTGTTCAATTTGTTGCCATAACACACACCCTTTTGGGTGCCAGAAAACCATACCTGGAGATTCATCTTGAATATGAAATAGATTGAGCTGTTTACCGAGCTTACGGTGGTCTCGCTTTTCCGCCTCTTCTAATCGATGCAAATAAGCTTTTTGATCTTCTTTATTTATCCAAGCGGTACCATAAATACGTTGGAGCATTTCATTACTAGAATCTCCTCGCCAATAGGCTCCGGCAACCTTCATCAGTTTAAAAACTTTAATTTTTGAAGTTACGGGAACATGCGGACCTCTGCATAAATCAGTAAAATTACCTTGAGAATAAAGTGATAAATCTTCATCCCCGGGTATAGATTCTATAATCTGTGCTTTGTAGTATTCACCTTGCTGTTTAAAAAGATTTATTGCTTCAGAGCGCTCTAATATTTTTCGTTCTATTTTTAAATCTCGCTTGCTAATTTCAAGCATACGTTTCTCTATAGCAATCAAATCCTCTGGAGTAAATGGACGTTTATAAGAAAAATCATAATAAAATCCATCTTCTATTACAGGTCCAATCGTAACCTGCGCTTCTGGAAATAATTCTTTTACTGCATGTGCAAGCAAGTGAGCACAAGAGTGTCGTATGATGTCTAGCCCTTCGGCATCTTTCTCGGTGATAATAGCCAGTTCACAATCTTTATCAAGTTGACTGGATACATCTACTAGCTTTCCATTTACTTTTCCTGCTATTGCTGCACGAGCTAGGCCTGGTCCAATAGTTAAAGCCACATCCATCACACTTACAGGTTGCTCAAAAACACGCGCTGAACCATCTGGCAAACGAACAACAGTCACAAATATTCCTTTTGTTTCATAATTAACAAAAAAACAATTCTTTATAAATTATTTTACAATACATAATAAATGATTCTTAATGTGAAATTGTTTTATACCAATTACTCATTTTTTGCAAACCGTTTAGAAACTTGGGAGCAAAACCAATAGCCACTGCATCAACTAAACAATACCAAGCGGCTACCCCACTGGGTGGATTCCCTTGTGTCCAATTAAAAATAGGCTCAATTGATGCCCATTTCCATGTTCCCGCAGCTGTTCCAATAATTTCTAGCCACGTACAAATAAAGAAAGCACCAAGATAAACCATTGGAGAGCGTCCTTTAAATAGACAAATAACAAAAATACAAAATAAAAATGCGCCTACCTGGTCTCCTTGTTCGGGAATCCCGCTAATACCCCATACCGACCATAAACCACCTATTGTAATAACAAAAAAAGTTAGTTTCTTTGCATTCATTAAGAAAAATCTTGAGCGTGCTAGTTTAACGGCTGTCAGATAAACCATTCCATGTCCAGGAGGAACGTAATGGGGTACATTACCAAACCGATAGGTATATCCCTCCATGTAAATGGAAGCAAAATGCTCCCCCGCAGTTGCAAATGCTACAGCAATAATTACTTGCATTCTTATTTCTCTATTTTCACCGATTAACAGTCCAATTAAAAAAATCCAGGCAATTACTCCGAGCAGATTTTGAACTTGAATACTAGCGCTTCCATCAATTACTAAGCTCACTGCTACACAAAAAAATGTAAAACCCGCAATAAAATAATCTCGATTTCTATGAGGATAATCATTATTAGGTTTTGGAAAATGATCAAACATAAATATAAAAAATCTTGAACATAAAAGAAACCCGCCTTCACAGCGGGTTAATTTGATTTACTCGGTCAGCACAGCAAATGATGAAAATCTATTTTTATATCAATAGGTTACAAATAAAAATTTATTACCAAGGTAAATCACCCAGGACGAATTTTCTCTATTTCACGATGCTCTTTTTACTTGTTGGATTCCAAAGATACTGATATCTCCGGAATCCGTTTTCCATTTTTATTTATTACTTCTTTCTTTTCACGTAGAGCG
>CAADGS010000061.1 GCA_900696615.1 uncultured beta proteobacterium | reverse complement strand
GTAGTTTTATGCGAGAGATTTGGCAAACCATTTTATTACTGACAATGAGCAATATATTCATGACGTTTGCTTGGTATGCTCATTTGAAAGATTTGAACCATAAAGCCTGGATTATAGCTGCTTTAATTAGTTGGGGAATTGCGTTTTTTGAATATATGCTACAAGTTCCTGCCAATCGCATCGGCTATACGGTGCTCACAGTGGCGCAACTCAAGATCTTGCAAGAAATTATCACACTCACTGTATTTGTACCTTTTGCATTGTTGTATTTGAAAGAGCCGCTGAAATTGGATTATTTGTGGGCTGCTTTGTGTATGATGGGTGCGGCTTATTTTATGTTTCGGGCGCGATAGGTTATCAAAAATTAGCGAGCAGGCGTTTTGATAGTATTTTTCTTTCGCTGGTTATCTCGCCTAATCCCAAGAATTGCTGCTGAGAATCGTATAAACGTACAAGAATATTGGTAGGTTTATCATTAATATTTAATGTTTGATTGGCTACCGTGCGTCCTTGCATAATATGTGATGCTGCCGATTCATCCAGGATGACTGAAGGAAATTTCTTTAATAAATGATCGATAGGTAGAAGATATTTATCGCGATCGACTGCGCTCAGCTCTTCCAATGTTGATAACGTGTATGCTTGCGTTAAGTCAAAGTAATCGATAGCAGTGCGCCTTAATTGTGTCAGATACGCACCTCCACATCCTAGAGCTTTGCCGATATCTTCTGCCAAGGTACGAATATAAGTGCCCGTGCCGCAGTGGATACTTAAGTGCAATTCATTTTCCTTCAGTGACCTGATCGATATATCGTGGATATGGACTTCTCGCGAAGGCCGCTCGATTGTCCTGCCTTTTCTTGCGTAGGCGTATAGCGGCTTGCCATTATGCTTCAACGCGCTATACATCGGCGGTATTTGTCGGATTTTTCCAATAAAGTAACTCAACACATGTTCACACTGCAATAGGTTAGGGAGAGTGGAAGTTGTTGCGACTTGCACGATGTCACCTTCTGCATCCCCGGTAGTGCTCAGAAAACCAAGTTTTAATGTGGCTTCATAAGTTTTATCGGCCCCTAGAAGTATCGATGAAAATTTGGTGGCTTCTCCCAAACAAAGCGGTAACAGCCCAGTTGCCATGGGATCCAACGTGCCGGTATGTCCACACTTGGCAGCGGAGAAGATTCGTTTGATAATTTGCACCACTTTATTGGATGAAATTCCATAAGGTTTATCCAATAATAAAACGCCGCTGATATTTCGTTTGATTAATTGCTGAATGGTATGCGTGAGATAGGTGGTATATGCCTGCCTCAATCCTTTAAGTCAATGGGATGCATGTCTTGGTCCTGCGCAATCGCTTGATCAATTAATTTCGATAAGCGAACACCGCGTTCAATGGATTCATCGTAGACAAAATGCAATTCTGGGATAACTCTTAGTTTTAAGCGATGTGACAAATTCGAACGCAGAAAACCTTTTGCACGCTCAAGTCCATTTTCTATCAAGAGATTTTCTTCTTTACTAGTTAATGAAGTGTAGAACACTTTTGCGTGGCTATAATCACGTGTAACTTCTACAGCAGTAATAGTAATGTGACCAATGCGGGGATCTTTGATTTCGTTTTGTAACAGATCGGCTAATTCGCGTTGAATCTGATCGGCGACGCGCAATGTACGTGAGTAATCTCTGGGCATAAAAAAATACTGATAAAAGGGAATGCTATAAGGTTCTCGCTGTTTCAACGACTTCATACACTTCCAATTGATCGCCGACTTGAATATCGTTGAAGTTTTTTAATGAAAGGCCGCACTCAAATCCCTCCCTTACTTCCTTAACATCATCTTTGAAACGTTTAAGTGAATCCAATTCACAGCTATGAATGACTAGTCCATCCCGTAAAACCCGAACTTGTGAATTTCTTTTCACAATGCCATCCAAAACATAACATCCTGCTACCGTACCTACTTTTGGAATACGATAAATTTCACGAATATCAATCAGACCTACGATATGTTCTTTGCGTTCCGGTGCCATCATGCCGGATAGAGCTGCTTTCACTTCGTCTACGGCTTCATAAATGATGTTGTAATAACGCACATCAACTCCGGTTGACGCGATTAGTTTGCGTGCTCCAGCATCTGCACGGACATTGAAACCAATCACCACAGCTTTCGAAGCCAATGATAGATTGATGTCCGATTCAATGATAGCGCCAACGCCACTGTGAATAATGTTTACTTTCACTTCGTCAGTTGATAGTTTTTGCAATGCATAAGCCAGTGCTTCGCAAGATCCTTGGACATCAGCCTTGATGATTAATGAAAGGACTTTAATATCCTCTTGTTGATCAAAAACATTTTCTAGTTTTGCAGCTTGCTGTTTGGCAAGTTTAACATCACGATATTTGCCTTGCCGGAATAAAGCAATTTCTCGAGCTTTACGTTCATCATTTAAAACAAAAACAATTTCACCAGCTTCAGGCACTTCCGATAGACCTTGAATTTCAACAGGAATTGATGTGCCTGCTTGTTTAATGGCTTTGCCATTTTCATCATTCATAGCGCGTACCTTGCCATAAACTGCGCCTGCTAATAAGACATCTCCGCGTTTTAAAATTCCCGATTGCACCAAAATTGTGGCAACAGGTCCGCGACCTTTGTCTAGGCGCGACTCTATCACCACACCTTTCGCAGGTGTGTTTATCGGTGCTTTTAATTCCAGCACTTCTGCTTGTAATAGAATGCTTTCCAGTAAGGTGTCGATACCATGTCCAGTTTTAGCGGATACCTCTACAAACATGGTGTCGCCTCCCCAGGCTTCAGGAACTACTTCATGAGCAACTAATTCATGTCTGATCCGTTCAGGATTGGCTTCCGGCTTATCAATCTTATTGACAGCAACAATAATAGGAATTTTTGCCGCTTTTGCATGATGAATTGCTTCAATGGTTTGGGGCATAACACCATCGTCAGCTGCAACGACCAGAATAACAATGTCAGTGATTTTAGTACCACGGGCCCGCATTGCAGTGAAGGCTTCGTGACCAGGTGTATCCAGAAAAGTAACCATGCCGTGTTCCGTTTCCACATGGTATGCACCGATATGCTGTGTTATACCACCCGCTTCACCCCCCGCGACTCGAGTGCGGCGAATGTAATCCAGTAGAGAAGTCTTACCATGATCGACGTGCCCCATGACTGTAACAACTGGTGCACGTGGTTCTACCACAGCTTGGGCAACCAGTGCATCACTATCAAGCAGCAGACTCTCAGGATTGTCAATTTCGGCATATTTTGCGACATGTCCCATTTCCTCCACGACAATCATAGCTGTGTCTTGGTCAAGCATTTGATTAATGGTAACCATACTACCCATTTTCATGAGTACTTTAATAACATCGGCAGCTTTAACAGACATTTTCTGAGCTAATGCGCTTACAGAGATAGTTTCTGGTACCATAATCTCGCGCACAATAGGCTCTGTCGGTGCAGAAAACCCATGAATATTCTGCTCTTCCGGATGGGCAGGCTTGCTATGTTTTTCTCTGCGTGTGCGCCATCCTTGCATGGAGGAAAAATCACCGCGAGTTTTAACGCTGCGTTTCTTAGCACTTTCTTCTTGCCATGCACCTTGCTGCTTAGTTTGTTGCTTTTTCTTTTTATCGGGCTTGTCTTCAGATTTTTCAGCAGTTTTATGTAATGTACCTTCAGTTGAAACCGGTTGTGGTTGGATTTCAATCGGTTGCTCGGATTCCACAGCAATCTGTGAAGTCGGCGGGATTAAATCCTTGGATTCTTTAACACTCGTATCAAATTGCGCAATATTCTTTGTATTGTCGATATCGTCAGATTTTTTACGTGCCCGTTTTTGCCTAACTTCCTCAGTTTGGCGAGCGATGAGTTCTGCTTGTTTTCTCGCTTCTTCATTGCGTAATGCCAATTGTTCCGCATCAATCACGGATTCTTTAGCTGCTTGCGGACTTGTTTTCTTAATAGGTTGATCTACAGTTGGGGCAGAATCCAATTCTCCAGCAATCGGTTTAGTCAAAATGCGTTTTTTTCTAACTTCAACTTGGATAGTCCGTGCTCGTCCCGCACTATCCGATTGCCGAATCTCTGAAGTTTGGCGGCGTGTAAGCGTAACCTTTGTTTTTGATTCTGTTGATCCATGGGTTTTTCTAAGATAATCAAGCAGTTGGGTTTTGTCCTGTTCTGTCAGATTGTCTTCTACCAACAATTTCCTTACACCTGCAGCGTTAAGCTGCTCCAATAAAACTGTGGGTAGTAGCCCCAGTTCATTAGCAAATTGTTTTACACTCGTTTGAGCCATTTATAACCTTTCAACAATCAAAAACTTCAGGCAGATTTTTCTAAAAAACTATTCTATCTTTAATGATACATTGTTAACTAACTGATATTATTTATGTAAACCATGGTTCACGTGCTTTCATGATTAATTGGTTTGCACGTTCGATGTCGATACCTGTTATCTCGACTAAATCATCTGTAGCCAGATCAGCAAGGTCAGCCTGAGTATTGATGCCTTTTGCTGCCAGCTGGCGGACAATATTAATATCCATACCTTCCAGTGCAAGCAGATCTTCGGCTACATGCTCCACTTTTTCTTCATTCGCTATGGCGTCGGTTAGTAAGATATTTCTCGCTCGATTACGAATTTCCTCTACAATTTCAGTACCAAGTGACTCAATTTCAAGCATTTCACTCAACGGTACATACGCTACTTCTTCTAATGTGGTAAACCCTTCTTGAACAAGTATTTCCGCGATTTCTTTATCGACATCCAGTTTTTGCATAAATAGCTGACATAGCTGCGTCGATTCTTTTTCATGCTTGGCCTGGGATTCTTCTACCGTCATGATATTTAATTCCCAACCAGTCAATTCTGAAGCAAGCCTTACATTTTGTCCGCTCCGGCCGATTGCTTGTGCCAAATTGTCATTATCAACGACAATATCCATACTATGCTTTTCTTCATCGACCATGATACTGCTAATTTCAGCAGGTGATAAAGCATTAATTATGAAAGTAGCTGGGTCGTCTGACCATAATACAATATCAACGCGCTCTCCGGTCAATTCGCTGATAACTGCCTGTACTCTCGATCCTCGCATACCAACGCAAGTACCGATTGGATCAATGCGTTGATCATTCGACTTAACTGCGATTTTAGCGCGGGAACCCGGATCTCTTGCCGCTACCTTAATTTCTAACAGGCCTTCTTCTATTTCTGGAACTTCTAGTTCAAAAAGTTTTATTAAGAATTCTGGGGAAATGCGTGAAAGTTTTAACTGCGGACCTCTTGCATTGCGATCAACTTTATACAAATACGCGCGCACTCGATCACCGACACGTAAATTTTCTTTCGGTATCATTTGGTCGCGAGGTAATTCTGCTTCAATTTTACCAGATTCAATAATTGCATTACCACGCTCCATGCGTTTTATGGTACCCGTGATTAAGTATTCTCCTCTTTCAAGAAAATCATTCAATGTTTGTTCACGTTCGGCATCGCGTATTTTCTGAAAAATTACTTGCTTTGCTGCCTGTGCACCAATGCGACCGAATTCGATTGGTTCTAATGATTCTTCATTATAATCACCAAGTTGAATATCATTATTGATTTGCTTTGCGGCACTTAAAGCAATCTCGCGAGTGGGATGTTCTACAGCATTATCTTCCACTACCAGCCAACGACGGAAAGATTGATAATCTCCTGTAACCCTATCGATGGAAACACGTGTTTCAATATCTTCTTGAAATCGTTTTTTTGTGGCAGATGCCAATGCAAGCTCTAGGGCTGTGAATATAATTTCCTTTTCCACAGCTTTTTCACGTGATAATGCATCAACCAACATTAAAATTTCGCGGCTCATAGTCCTCCGGCCAATTTTTATTTCTACAATTTTGGAACCAAGCGAGCTTTTTCAAGATTACTCAATTCAAGGTTTAACAATTTTCCATCGACTTCAAGTTTTATTGTGCCATTGTTTAGTTCTCGCAGAATTCCAACAAAATTTCTTTGCCCTTCATGAGGAATACGCAATTTCAATTTAATTGTCTCTCCGATAAAACGGAGAAAATCACTTTCTTTTCGTAGAAGCCTGTCAAGTCCGGGAGAAGAAACTTCTAACCGGCCATAGTCGATGCTTTCTACTGTCAGCAGTCTACTCAAGTGGTTGCTGATAGTTACACAATCATCAATATTGATACCACCTTGCTTATCTACAAAAATTCTTATTAATTTGTTGTGTGCAAATTGTTCGATACCAACCAACTCATAACCCATCCCTTCAAGAGTTGATTCCAATAACTCTTCCAGTGTCATAGCTCCATCACAAATAAAAAATGGGCTCAAGAGCCCATCCCATCAAGGCTAGATTTTAGCAAAAAATAATAAAATATGAAACACAAACTTAGTTAAAGCAATATTTTAACAGTCTTGAGAAGCTTGATTATAGTTATGCTTCCTTGGCTTACCTTTTTAAGGTAAAGCATATCTTTAGTGCGGTGATACAATCTTTATAAATTCATTTATCATCAGAAGAAAGTTGTACGGAGAAAATACATGTCAATTATTGAATCTATTTTAAACGAAACTCGAGTTTTTTTGCCTTCTAATGAGTTTTCCAGAAAAGCAAACATACCCAATATCGAAAGATATCGGGCACTATGCACAGAAGCAGAACAGGATTTTCAAAGTTTCTGGGCACACCAAGCAAAAAAGCAGATTCTCTGGCATAAACCTTTTACACAAATCTTAGATGAGCAGACACCGCCATTTTACAAATGGTTTGCCGATGGTGAATTGAATGTTTCTTATAATTGCCTTGATCGGCATTTACCGGTACAAGGTGACAAAATTGCCATTATTTTTGAATCTGATGATGGGGAAGTCATCCGTTGTAGTTATCGTGAACTTCATCAACGTGTTTGCCAGTTCGCCAACGCTCTGAAGTTGCAAAATATAAAAAAAGGTGATCGCGTTATCATTTATATGCCGATGCGTATTGAAGCAGTAGTTGCCATGCAAGCCTGTGCACGTATCGGCGCGATTCATTCCGTAGTATTTGGAGGGTTTTCATCTAAAAGCTTACATGAACGAATCGTCGATGCGAAGGCTGTAGCAATTATTACAGCAGATGAGCAAGTACGCGGAGGCAAACATAATGCTCTTAAATCGACTGTTGATGAAGCCATGAGTATGGTCGACACCGAATCGGTAAAGCACGTGGTGGTCTATAGAAGAACTGGTGCGCATGTTTCTTTTGAACCGCCACGTGATGTTTGGTGGCATGAAATAATTCATGACGTCAGCACACAATGTGAGCCAGAATGGGTTAATGCCGAGCATCCGTTATTTACTCTGTATACTTCCGGCTCGACGGGAAAACCTAAAGGTGTTCAGCATTCAAGTGCTGGCTATCTACTTGGAACCAAAGTGAGTATGCAATGGATTTTTGATTATCAGTCTTCAGATATTTTTTGGTGTACGGCAGACGTAGGTTGGATTACCGGGCATAGTTATGTATGTTATGGACCGCTTGCAATGGGTGCTACGCAAGTGATTTTTGAGGGAGTTCCTACTTACCCAAATGCCGGGCGATTCTGGGAAATTATTCAGAAACATAGGGTCACGACTTTTTATACCGCGCCTACAGCGATTCGCTCGTTAATTAAGTTAGGAGCGGATTTGCCTGCGCAATATGATTTATCGTCTTTGCGGTTGCTGGGTTCAGTAGGGGAGCCCATAAATCCCGAAGCTTGGATGTGGTTTTACGAAAAGGTTGGTCAATCGCGTTGTCCTATAGTTGATACGTGGTGGCAAACGGAAACGGGTTGCCATATGATCGCTCCGATGCCCGGTGCTGTCGGGCTCAAGCCAGGCTCATGCACTTTTCCGCTACCCGGAATTTTTGCTTCTATTGTCGATGAGGCTGGCCACGACGTGGAAAATGGCAAGGGTGGTTTTTTGGTCATCAAAAAGCCTTTTCCTTCTCAAATTCGGACACTTTGGGGTGATACGGAACGATTCAAGAAAGCTTATTTTCCGGAAGAAATGGGGCAGGGAAAATATTACCTTGCGGGCGATTCCGCGTATCGCGATCATGATGGATATTTCTGGATCATGGGACGCATAGATGATGTTTTAAATGTGTCCGGGCATCGATTGGGTACGATGGAAATTGAATCTGCGTTAGTGTCTCATCCACTTGTTGCCGAGGCGGCCGTAGTGGGTAAGCCGCATGAAATTAAAGGCGAAGCTGTTGTTGCGTTCGTGGTACTAAAAGGTCAATACCCCCAGGATAAAGACGCGGCTGAAATTACAAATGTATTGCGAGAATGGGTGGCTAAAGAAATTGGTCCGATTGCTAAACCTGAAGAAATTCGTTTTGGGGAAAACTTGCCTAAAACTCGATCTGGTAAAATTATGCGCCGTTTACTTCGGGCACTGGCTAAAGGCGAGGAAATAACCCAAGACATTTCAACTCTTGAAAATCCAGCAATCCTTGAGCAATTAAAACGTCCGGCACAATAATACCCTATTTACATTCGATTATTTTATATACGCTTCCTACTTATTTCCATATATGTCATCACCTCTTGTAATTGATTATGAATATGGCATCAGCGCTATTGACGCGCAATTCCATCGTCCCAAACGTGCAGCCATTCACTTGCTAGTCGAAAAAGGTGTTGCCGCCTTAATTGATACCGGTACTGCTTCTTCAATTCCGGGGGTGATCGAAGTACTGAAGCAAAAAAAACTTACCGTTGAAGACGTAGCTTATGTCATATTAACGCATATCCATCTTGATCATGCTGGGGGTGCGAGTGAGTGTATGCGGCTTTTTCCTAATGCACAATTAGTTGTTCACCCGCGCGGCGCAAGTCATATGGCAAATCCATCCCGACTTGTTGCCGGTGCGATGACTGTTTATGGAGAAGCGGAATTTAAACGCGTTTATGGCGAAATCAACCCTATTGATGCTGAGCGAATTATTGAAGCTCATGACGAAAGCCGAATTGATCTCAATGGGCGCTTATTGCTTTTTCTCGATACACCCGGGCATGCACGTCATCATAATTGTATTTACGATGAAGTGAGCCGTTCATTTTTTACGGGTGATACATTTGGTGTTTCATATCGGGAATTTGATGTTGATGGCATGGAGTTCGTTTTTCCTACGACTTCACCGGTACAGTTTGATCCCGATGCGGCACATGCTTCAATAGACCGCATCATGAGTTACAAACCTGATTATGCTTATCTTACTCACTACAGCCGCATTGGCCACTTAATTAATCATGCTAAATCAATGCATGATCTAATCAACGCGCATGTTGAAATTGCACTGCAAGCAAAAAATACAGAAATTGATCGTCAGGCATTCGTATCAGCAGCCCTACACAAACTGCTGACAAATCGGCTAATGGAACAGGGCTGTCAAATGGCAAAACAAGAGATTGATGACTTACTTCGATCTGATATCCGGCTTAATACACTGGGTCTTATTTACTGGCTTGATCACCCAATTGAACGATTTAAAAGACTATGATTCTTTGAGGTGATTTGTTTTCTTATGGTGTTATGTTTTGGAAATAAATTCAGTGGGTTATCGGGTTCGACGGCCTATACGGTACATCGAACCCGATTTAAAGGATTGCTGCTTAGTTTTGGTGACGGGTTTTTCTAGATGGACCGTACACCATAACAATCGCAAGATAGCTCAGATAAAGGATGACTCCGAGAATAATATCGGAAATGATCCAATCCGTAACTGAGTGTGGTAAGTCGAATACCGTTAAAATGCCAAAAAATGTAGCACTGATTATTACTGCTGAGATTGCAAAAATTTGACTTGTTTTCATAGTAGCCTCTTCTAAAAATATGAACAGTGTTTAAAAATTTTACTTCTATATGATACATGTGTTCACAAAAAGTTCACACTTTGTTTACACTTTTTTCACAATTATAAGTCTGGATGCTTATTAATAAATTCTGGAATAGTTACACTTTTCTAGGATATTTCTGAGGATGAAAGATTTAGTATTTGATTTTTATTATCTTTAGTTC
>CAADGS010000060.1 GCA_900696615.1 uncultured beta proteobacterium | reverse complement strand
TCTGAATTTTGGGATGATTTCTGATTCAATGCTGCCTGAATGGCATTGTCCACAGTTTCTAAGAAAATAAATTGTATGGCCATGCGAGTGGCTTCGGGTACATCGGCTAAATCTTTTTGGTTGCGGGCTGGCAATAAAACGGTACACAAGCCCGCCCGTTGCGCTGCAAGAATTTTTTCCTTGATTCCGCCTACAGGCAGTACCAAACCGCGCAAACTGATTTCTCCAGTCATCGCAACGTCATGCCGGACCGGTTGATTGGTGAATAAAGAGGCCAGTGCAACGAACATTGCAACGCCCGCGCTGGGTCCATCTTTGGGAATTGCACCTGCCGGCACATGCAAATGGACATCAATACCATCAAACAGAGATGTTGGAATTTTTAGGTCATGAGCACGGGATTTGACTAATGTCAGCGCCGCTTGGGCACTTTCTTTCATGACATCGCCGAGTTGGCCGGTGAGAATAAGCCGGCCGCTGCCGTTTACCCGTGTTGCTTCAATGAACAAAATGTCACCGCCTACCGGTGTCCAAGCAAGACCTGTAGCCACTCCAGGCAAATCTGTATGAAGTGCCAATTCATGCTCGAATTTTTTCGGGCCTAAAATAGTATTGAGTTTTTCTACATCGATATGCACTTGCTGCTGTTCACCTTCGGCAATACGTAAAGCTGCGTGCCGCATGACCCGGCCGATCTCACGTTCTAATTGACGCACACCGGCTTCATGTGTGTAGTTGGCAATAACCGCGTTCAGCGCATCTGTTGTTAGTGTGCATTGATCCTCGCGTAGACCGTTCGCTTCACTCTGGCGCTGTACTAAATAGCGCAATGCAATTTGCAATTTCTCTTCTTGCGTATAGCCCGGCAGATCAATCACTTCCATGCGATCACGGATCGGAGGTGACACGTTATCCATGACGTTTGCGGTAGCAATGAAAATGACGCGACTCAAATCAAACGGTACCCCCAGATAATTATCCCGGAACGTTGAATTCTGCTCCGGATCGAGTATTTCAAGCAGTGCAGCGGATGGATCACCTTGAATGCTAGCAGTCATTTTGTCAATTTCGTCGAGCATCATGACGCAATTGCGTGAGCCTGCCTTGCGTAAGCCTTGAATGATATTGCCTGGCATCGCACCCACATAAGTGCGACGATGACCACGCATTTCAGCTTCGTCGTGAACACCACCCAGTGAAACCCGCACAAACGATCGCTGCAAGGCGCGTGCGATGCTTTGACCTAATGAGGTCTTACCCACGCCTGGCGGACCGACAAAACAAAGAATAGGCGCACGGCCATGCGGTTTTAGCTTCTGCACGGCAAGAAACTCAATAATACGTTGCTTGATGCGCTCCAGTCCAAAATGATCGGCTTCCAGGATTTTTCGAGCAGCATCTAAATCAATGGGTGTCTCTTCAGGCAAACGCCACGGTAATTCGGTCATCCATTCCAAATAGGTGTGCAGCATTGAATATTCGCTCGATGAGCTTGGCATGCGTTTTAATCGTTGTAATTCTTTGCGTGCCTGTTGTTCGACATCGGTTGGCATCGCTGCATCGCGGATGGCCTCATCGAGTTTTGTAATTTCTTGATTATCTTCATCATCTTCACCGAGCTCTTTCTGAATGGCTTTTAGCTGTTCATGCAGCAGAAATTTGCGCTCGCGATCTTCAATTTGTTCTTTGGTGCGCGCGCTGATTTCTTGCGATAGCCTCAAAACTTCAATGCGGCGGGATAATATTTGCAGTACTTTTTGCAATCGCTCTTCGATATCTATCGTTTCAAGCAACATTTGTTTTTCACTGATCTCAGTGTCGAGTAAACTGGCCGTGATATCGGCTAAATGCGATGGTGCACGTGTGGTTTGCAAGGCATGCGCAAGTTCTGCCGGTATTCCTGGTAATAATGACAGAATTTCGACAGTCCGTTCACGCAATTGTAGGGCAAGTGCTTCAATTTGCGTTGCTGTTTCAGTCGATTCTTGAATGCGCTGTATTCGAGCGGCTATGAATGGATAACCTTCGATGATTTCTTCGATTTGAAATCGCCCCATGCCTTGGCAAATGACAAGATGCGTACCATCTTCGGAAGCGACATGTCGCACTACATTGGCCAGCGTGCCAATATTGCATAATGTTTCAAATCCCGGGTTATCGATTGTGGCATCTTTTTGGAGAACAATGCCGATAGGTACCTTGGATTGAAGGGCAAATTCAACCGCGGCAACGGATCTGACCCGGCCAACGGTTATGGGCATCAATACATGCGGGAAAAGCACCACATTGCGCATTGGAATCAATGCAACGGTATCAGTAGGCAGCTCAAATTGGGTTATGGCGGGTTGTTCCTCCATAGTGCTTATCCTCCAAGAAATTAATTGCCGGTCTTATCAATTTTATGAATATTGCGTGCCTAGCAAAAAATTCAAGTATTAGTATTTCAGTACGATGCCGTTATTAAAATTTTCAAGAATTCTGCAATCGTAGTGTCATTATGGACGGTGCCGGATTTCTTTCTTTTGTTCGTACCTTACCAATTTAGCCAAATCAAGAAATTGCTCGGAAAGCAGTTGCAGCGCATCGTCTAAAGTAAGGATACCGACTAGCTCTCCTGCTTCATCAACAATAGGCAAACGGCGGATGGTTTTGCGGCGCATAAACTCGATTGCTTCGTACGTTGCAGTATTTTCCTTCACAGTAAAAACTTCTGGTGCCATGATGTCGCCGACGGTGATTACCGCTTCATCGAGTTCGGTTGCTAAGATTTCTACAACCAGATCACGGTCGGTGACTATGCCTACCGGTACTGAGCGATCTTTATGTTTGTCGACCACAATAACAGCGCCCACGTGATATTGACGCATGAGCTTGGCAGCTTCTTGGATTGTTTCATCTCGTTGAATCACAATTACTTCCCGATTACAAATTTCGCCGACAGTCATAATATTCTCCTTAATTATTCAACTAAAAATGGCAATGACCATAATCAACCATCCCGATCTTTTGCTTATCATACGCAGATTCAACTTTATAGTGCAACGCCTGATTTGAAGAATATTTGAACAGATGGTGGAAATTCGAGTTGCTTAGCAATGAATAACTAAAACGCTAACTAGGTTATTAATAATAGCTATTTGTATTAAATAATTTCATCAAGATAGCTGTCGTGAAATAAGAAAAATCTTACTGTTGATATGCTACTATTTGAATTTTGGCAGACACAGAATAGGCCGCATTAATTTATGAATCGGGAGTAAAAAAATTATGATAAGGAAAATTGCCAGGACGCTTTGCTTAATTATAGCGATAACGGGAATATTATCCGCATGTTCGTCGACGCAAAAAATAACGAACTCAGCCAGAACTGCAACAGAACAATTATTGATTACCGAAGCCGTTATGCGCAGTCTGCCTAAGCAGCGTGACTTGCCGTTTCCCATTCCGCGCGGAGCAGCGATTAAACTCGAGGTAACCGGAATTAGCGCGGACAAAGATGTTGTCAAAGGAATTGTTGCAGGATGGTTAGGTTTGCATGGCTATGTGGTACAAGATGAAAACGCGAGTCATCGCATCAATATTGTCGTGAATTCTCTCGGTACCGAGTTGGGATCGAAGTTTTTTGGCATTCCGCCTATTCAGGCTTCACTTTTACCGATTTCATTACCTGAACTGTCATTATTTAAAGCAGAAAATCAAGCCGGTTATGCAAGGTTCCATTTCGATATTTTCGAGTT
>CAADGS010000059.1 GCA_900696615.1 uncultured beta proteobacterium | reverse complement strand
TCATTGACCAATCGTGTGGCTTCACCCGCATCGTAATAGGTATAGGCCAAACCCGGCAGCCAGAAAAGTGCGCCGGCAACATTGGTTCCGGTAACGCCCTTTTTTGACTCGATATCCGCCTCTGCCTTGTCAAGCTTTGCCAATTCCGCTTTGATGGCGTCGCAAGAAAGATTATGATCGCCCGGCTGGACGACTTGAATTTTTGGTGAGGTGGCACAACCAAACAACAATCCGCTTGCAACGGAAACAACCAGAATTGTACGCTTCCAAGTAAATGACATGATCACACTCCAGATAGCCGCCTAAGATGCGTATTCGCAGCCGGGGCGGAATTCCGACTTCGCGCAGAATAATACGATGCTGCTGCTGATTAATCGATAAATTGTAGCTGCAATCAGGTAGTTTCAATAACCGAAAAGACCTAAGAAAGCCTGATTAATACTCAGCTTGTTCCATAAAAACCGGAAAGTTAAAGATTCGATTGCTACGAGTCGATTGTATTTTCAGGAAATTTTTAAAGAAACCTGAAGATTATCTTACTCCTTATCGTGCAAAGTTTTCTGAGGATTTTTCCATCAATCCAGATCGGAAAGTCGACAATGCGCAATCACTTTTCTAACTGAAACTGACTGTTACATGTGTATGAGCAAGCTGATCAAACGCAACAGTTTGACCTGTGCACATTAGTCGACTGCGATTAGTACAGGTCAAACCAAAATTAGCAACGCCAAACCAATTCCCACGGCGGTTGCCAGCATGCCAGAGATACAATGTCTGGCGAGTAATGCGCTGCCGATAAAGCATACCAAGCCAAGTTTGAATGCAATATTGGATATTATGCCGAGGGAGATTGCCGTGATGGCTTCGGTTGCTTGCAATTTACCTGTTTCGTATAAGCGCAGGCTGGAAAGCGTGATGGCATCAACGTCGGTCAAGCCGGAAACAAGCGCAACGCCATACAGACCGCTGCTGCCGGCAACATCGGATAACCACGACGATAGCAGCAGAACAATACCGTAAAGCAATCCGAAAGTCGCGGCTGCTCGGATTTCGGTGGGGTTTTTGATTTCGGGGACAGAAAGACCTTCTTGGTGATTGAGACGATGCCACCAGTAAATCGTGACGGCAGCGCCCAGTGCAAAACCGCTGCCCAGAACCGGTAATAATTGCGGCACAATGGCGGGGGAAGCCACGGCACTGACAATCGCCAGGCGAATCAGCACGGTGAGGTTGGCAATTAGGATGACAACTACAGCGAGCGATACGAAGTTTTCATTTTCTACGCTGCGGCGAGCATATACCAGTGTGGTGGCTGTGCTGGATACCAAACCGCCGAAAAGCCCCAATACTGCGCCATGGTGCTTGCCGACCAAATGCAATGCCACGTAACCCGCCAGGCTGACGCCTGAAATCAATACCACCATGAGCCAGATTTGATGAGGATTGATCGCATCATAGGGGCCAAAGTCTTGATCGGGCAAGATAGGCAGAATAATGAATGTCAACACGGCAAACTGCAGTATGGAAATCAAATCCCGCCGGCTTAGTTTTTCGGTGATGCCATGCAATTCCGCCTTAAAGTAAAGCAACATCGTGGTGATGATCGCCAGCATAACCGCCAATTTTTCATTGTGATACCAAACGGTTGCGCCTAGCCCGTAGCAAATCAGTATCGCAATCACCGTCGTGGTGCCCGGATCGGCGCTATCGTCTTTGACGCGAAAATAAGCCGCGACTGTCATCAAACCGACGATCATTAAACCACCGAGCAGCAGCCAGGGCGTGGCTTTTTCCGATAGCATGGCCGTTAATGTGCCAAATAATGCAACCAGTGCAAATGTTCTTAGCCCTGCGCGCGAGCCGGGACTGCGTTCGCGTTCCATTCCAATCAGCAATCCAATCGCTAAGCTGGTCAGAAAATGGGATAGGGCGGATAATTCTCCATTGAATATCAGTTCAGTGTGCATCGTTGACTACCGGTTGATCTGCATGAGACCAATGCTCAAGCAGGAATTGTATGGATGTTTTGCCATTGTATTGATTGATCTGCAGCCGGAAAACGGCATTAATATACTCCGGTAGCGGATCGTGATAAAAAAACAGTATGCCGTCATAACAATTGGCGGATTTTTGCATGGATTGCTGCGGATCGGCGGTATTCAGTTTGCGTAATTTCAGCTTGAGGTGTTTTTCGCCGACGATACGCTGGCTTTCCACAAAAAAATGCGCATTAAATGCCGGCTGCGGAAAGCCTTGCCCCCATACTTGCCGGTCAAGAGATTGCGCCAGTTCTATATTAATTTCTGACAAGTCGAGATCGCCATCGGTTTCAATGACGCGCGTTAAATCAGCAGGCGACAAAAGGGTTTGCGCAATTTCTTCAAAAGCCTCGCAGAATTTTGTAAAAAGATGCGCATGGATCGTCAATCCGGCTGCAGCGGCATGGCCGCCAAATTTCAAAATCAATTCAGGATGACGCTTGGCAATCAGATCCAGCGCATCGCGTAAATGAAAACCGTTGATCGATCGCCCTGAGCCTTTCAGTTCATCGTTATTTCCCGGCGCGAAAATAATTACCGGTCGGTGGTATTTGTCTTTGATGCGGGAGGCAAGAATTCCGATAACACCTTGGTGCCACTCCGGGTCAAACAAACAAATGCTGTAGGCTTGTTGGATCTCAGACCGCTGCGCTGTCAGAATGCGGTCGAGTTGCAGCAGCGCGCCATCTTGCATGGTGGCTTCAATTTCCCGCCGCTGATGATTGAGTTCATCCAATTGCTTAGCACACTGCGCTGCATAATTTTCATCATCGGTTATCAGGCATTCGATTCCCAATGACATATCGTCGAGGCGGCCGGCGGCGTTCAACCGCGGACCCAAAATAAAACCCAGTTCATAGGTGGAAATTTGCCGATAATCTCGCCGTGCCACTTGCAATAGGGCATGGATACCGGCGCAACACCGGCCTTTTCGGATGCGTTGTAGGCCTTGCTGCACCAGGATGCGATTGTTACTGTCCAGTTTGACGACATCAGCCACGGTTCCCAGTGCCACCAAATCGAGGAAACTGGCGAGATTGGGTTCTTGATTTGCGTTCTCAAAAACACCGCGCTGGCGTAATTCGGCACGTAATGCCAGCATCAGATAAAAAATCACACCCACACCGGCAATATTTTTGCTTGGAAACGAGCAGCCGGGTTGATTCGGATTGATGATGGCGGTTGCCTCGGGCAGTGTATCTCCCGGCAAATGATGATCGGTAATCAAAACTTCCATGCCTAAACGCTTTGCTTCAGCGGCGCCATCTACACTGGCGATGCCGTTATCGACGGTAACGAGAACTTCAGGTTGTTTGGTAGCATGCGCCAATTGCACGATTTCCGGAGTTAGACCGTAACCGAATTCAAAGCGATTAGGAACCAGATAATCCACGATAGCGCCGAATTTGCGCAAAATGCGCAGTGCTACTGCGCAGGCCGTTGCGCCATCGGAATCATAATCCGCGACAATTAGTATCCGCTTACTTGTGGCGATGGCATCGGCCAATATCGTTGCCATTTCGTTGATATTTTTAAGCCGATCGAAGGGAATCAAGTTTGCAAGTTCCGTTTCGAGTTGACTGGCATGGGCAATGCCGCGCGCCGCATAAATTCGCGCCAATACAGGCGATAAACCGCTTTCGCTCAAGGTTTGGAAAGTTTGTGAATCGTAGGTGCGGGTGGTAATTTTAGGCATATGCCGAAGTAGAAACGCGATGGCTGGCGTGCAGCAAGCTGATGAATCGAACGTTTAGGAAGTAAGCTTTTCAACCCTGAGCATATACAATCGCCGGCTATCGGCGCGCTGCACGGTGAACTTAAACTGGTCAACAGTAACGGATTCACCCCGCTGAGGCAAGCGACCGAACTTATTGAGTACCAACCCTCCGATGGTATCGTAATCCTCATCGGCAAAGCTTGCGCCGAGTTCCTCGTTGAAACCGGTGATTTCCGTAGCGGCTTTAACGCGGTAGATTCTTTCGGATTCCATAACAATGTTGGCTTCTTCGTCGTCGAAGTCATACTCATCCTCGATTTCTCCAACGATTTGCTCCAGAACGTCTTCAATGGTCACCAATCCGGCTACGCCGCCATATTCATTGACGACGATGGCCATGTGATTGCGATTATTGCGAAAGTCCTTAAGCAATACATTAAGCCGTTTCGATTCCGGAATAAAGACGGCTGGGCGCAGCATGCTGCGAACATTGAATTCTTCGGGATCCGTGTAATAACGCAGCAAGTCTTTCGCCAGCAAAATGCCGATTACGTCGTCTTCAGAACCGGCAATGACCGGAAAGCGGGAATGCGCGGCTTCAATGACAAAGGGAATAAATTTCTCGGTTTTTTCGTTGATGTCGATGACATCCATTTTCGAGCGTGGCACCATGATGTCGCGTGCCTGCATTTCCGATACTTGCATGACGCCTTCGCTCATGCTGAGCGCATCCGAGTCGAGTAAATTGCGCTCAAAGGCGGAATGTAATAAGGTGATTAATTGTTCGCGGTCTTCCGGTTCACGAATCAGCAATGTGCTTAACCGTTCTAACCAGCCGCTTTTAGGTGAGGGGTCGTCCATAATAATAGTAGTAGTGAAATAATTTTGATAATTTCAGAAAAAAGCGAGCGCGAGCATGGTTTTGTTTGCTCACTGCAAAAGGTGCATTGCGGCTAGTTTGTATGACCATGTTCCGCATAAGGATCGTCATAGCCAAGCCGTGCCATTATTTTTGTTTCAATTTGTTCCATTTCAACTGCTTCGGTGTCGTCGATATGATCGTAGCCTTGCAAATGCAAAACACCGTGAACGGTAAGGTGCGCATAGTGTGCCAGTAGCGGTTTGTGCTGCTGATGTGCCTCTTTACAGACGATCGGTACGCACAACACGATATCGCCTGTTAGGGGTTGCATGTCGTCGTAAGTAAAGGTTAACACGTTGGTTGCGTAATTTTTATGACGAAATTGTCGATTGAGTTCGCGCCCTTCCATTTCATCCACCAGCCTGATCACGATTTCGGCATCGCGCATCAGTGCGGCTTTTACCCAGCGGCGGAATTGTGGCCGCGTCGGCATATCAGGATTTTCTATCGCATACTGCACGGCCAGTTTAAACGTAGGTTCCATCAATTGCTTTCAGGATTTGTGTTTGCATCGTGCTTCTCATAGGCGTTGACAATGCGTTGCACCAATGGATGACGGACCACATCGTCAGTTAGAAAACGGGTGAAAGCAATGCCTCGGACGTTATTTAGCACTGCTTGTGCGTCCACCAGTCCGCTTTTCTGGTGCTTAGGCAAATCGATCTGTGTGATATCGCCGGTAATGACGGCTTTCGAACCCAGGCCAATTCGTGTCAGGAACATTTTCATTTGCTCCGGCGTGGTATTTTGTGCTTCATCCAGAATGATAAATGACTGATTTAACGTGCGTCCGCGCATAAAAGCCAAGGGTGCGATTTCGATTGTATTGCGTTCAAATTGCTTGCCGGTTTTGTCGAATCCCATTAAATCATATAACGCGTCATATAAAGGGCGTAAATAAGGGTCAACTTTCTGGGTCATATCTCCGGGCAAGAACCCTAAGCGTTCTCCAGCTTCCACTGCAGGGCGAACCAAAATCAACCGCGAAACCTGATCGCGTTCCAGCGCATCCACTGCACTGGCTACCGCAAGATAGGTTTTGCCGGTACCGGCTGGGCCAATGGCAAAGGTAATGTCATGTTCTTGAATCTGTTGCAGATATTGTATTTGCCTCGGCGTGCGACCGTAGAGATTGCTGCGCCGCGTCAGCAACGATGGCGATTCCGGTTGTTTGGAGGGTGCGTTATCGGTGGTCAATGCGATTTGATTGTGCATGTTTAACGCTTCGATCAAACCGAGTTGAATATGCTCCAGGCTGAGATGTTGCCGCGATTGGTCATAAAATTGCCGCAGCACTTGCGCCGCCAGCTTGGTTTGATGGGCTTGGCCCGCAACGCTGAAATGTTCGCCGCGCCGCGAGATGGCTACGTCGAGTGCTGTTTCAACCTGTTTCAGGTTTTCATCCAATGTTCCGCACAAATTGGCCAATCTTTGGTTGTCGGCGGGGGTGAAAGAAATTTCGATGGATTTAGATTTCAATGTCAAGCAACACTGTTACGATAGCGCGATTGTCGCAGCGGATGAAACACTTTGCAAGTAAAACGCAGAAATTCATACAGGTAAGATTTCGCCTCGTAAAGTATGGGATCGTGCTTCGGTGATGCGCACATTGACGAAACTTCCCACCAGACCGGGGTCGCTTGCGAGATTGACGACACGATTATTATCCGTGCGCCCGAAAAATTCCTCAGCATTTTTTTTGGATACACCTTCCAATAACACTCGCTGCACCGATCCCACCATTTGTTGGCTGATTTTTCGGGCCTGTTGATTGATTTGCGCTTGCAAGCGCTGCAATCTTTCCAATTTGACTTCCTGCGGCGTATCATCGGGCAAATCGGCGGCAGGCGTGCCGGGACGAGGGCTATAAATGAAACTGTAGGATTCGTCAAAATTCATATCTTCGATCAATTTCATGGTCGCCGCAAAATCGGTCTCGGTTTCGCCGGGGAAACCAACGATGAAATCCGAGGATAATGAAATATCCGGACGTATTGCGCGCAACTTGCGAATAATCGATTTGTACTCCAACACACTGTAACCGCGCTTCATTGCTGCCAGAATGCGATCGGACCCGGATTGCACCGGCAGATGCAGGTGATTGACCAATTTGGGTAATTGGCCATAAGACTGGATCAAACGTGTGGTGAATTCTTTCGGATGCGAAGTGGTGTAACGGATCCGTTCGATCCCCGGTATTTCGTGCAGATACTCGAGCAGCAAAGCAAAATCGGCAATTTCACCATCGTGCATGACACCCAGGTAGGCGTTGACATTTTGCCCCAATAACGTCACTTCCTTGATTCCCTGATCGGCAAGGATGGCAATTTCCGTCAACACATCGTCCAACGGGCGCGATACTTCTTCCCCGCGGGTATACGGTACCACACAAAAACTGCAATATTTGCTGCAACCTTCCATAATCGAAACGAATGCCGTAGCGCCCTCGGTTCGGGCGGGTGGCAAATGATCGAATTTCTCGATCTCGGGGAACGAAATGTCGACTTGCGAGCGGCCGGTCGCCCTGCGCGTTTCAATCAACTGTGGAAGCCGGTGCAAGGTTTGCGGCCCAAACACTACATCGACAAAAGGCGCCCGGCTCACAATCGCCTTGCCTTCCTGGCTGGCAACGCAACCGCCGACGCCAATCAGTAAATCGGGGTTATTTTCTTTCAGATGCCGCACGCGTCCGAGGTCATGAAAAACTTTTTCTTGCGCTTTTTCGCGTACCGAACAAGTGTTAAACAAAATCATATCGGCTTGTGCCGGATCATCGGTGGTTTCCGTGCCATAAGCCGCATGCAGAACATCGACCATTTTTTCCGAGTCGTACTCGTTCATCTGGCAACCGAAAGTTTTAATATAAAGCTTGCTAATCACGTGGACTCAAATTTGAAGTGCAACGATTGACGGGTGTTGAAGTAACTCACAATTAATACGCCGAAGAATACCTCATGCGGGGCTGTCAATTCAAGTGTCCGGATCGGCGATGCTGAAATCGTCCTAATAAATGAATAAGATCATTGGATTACTGGATCGATTTTCTGGTTAATGACAAGCTTGTCATGACAAACTTGGTAAATTTTTGCTCGTAAACTAATGCCATGACTCAACGACAACTTTATTTGGCAGCTTACGACATCTCATGCAACCGGCGGTTG
>CAADGS010000058.1 GCA_900696615.1 uncultured beta proteobacterium | reverse complement strand
GGAAGAGGCGCTGAAGAATTCTCAACAAAGTTTAGCGATTAGGCAGAAATTGGTTGCCCACGATCCAAGCAATGTGGGTTGGCAAAATGATTTGGCTGCTACGTATATGGGTATAGCCTGGTATGCATTATTCAACCAGTAAGCCGAACAGGCTATCGAGGCGAGCAAGCAAGGCTTAACAATCAAAACCGATGAGAAGATAGAGGCGATGCTCTATACCAATCTGGCGCATGGCTTTCTGTTTACCGGTCAGTTTGATACAGCCCGAGCGATTTATTTGAACTATCAAGATCAAGTGGTTAGCGATGGCCGCAGTTTCAAGCAAGCCGTGCTGGATGATTTTAAGGAATTACGTCAGCGAGGCATAAACCATGCGGATATGCGCCGGATTGAAGCGCTATGGCAGTAACACCCATAGCGCGCAGCGCTGTGAATCGTGCCTGTCATTCCAATCGAAACGAGGAGGTTTCGTCAATCAGTAATCCGTATCTTGCTTTACATCGACCTTCGCAAAAACGTCTTTCAACGTTTTGCCAAAGCGCAAAATTAGCTTGAGAATAGACGAAGAAGAGAATTATTTCTTAACTTCTGTTGATGTGACAAAAATCAGTGTACTAAAGGTGCGGTTCAGGGTTTTGCTGGTAAAGTTGGTCATCACCATATTTTCGACGAATCGGATATGATCGCCTTTGTTGACTTTTGTGGTCGGGGCGGCGATCCAGAATTTATTGCCGCTGTTTTCTAATTCCATATAGGTGTAACCGCCAGCGTCGATAGAAGAAACGACAATTCCTTCATTGTTGCCCATTTTTTCCTGCTGCTGGTCTGATTCCTTTTGAGGCTCGTGATGCAAAGCCATGACACTAGTTGGATTGAAAAACAGGCATCCCAGCAAAATAAATAAGGATAAAAAAGAAATTTTCATGATCGTCCATAGCGGTTGAGTAATTGAAGGCCGTAATGATACATGGTTGCACTATTTTGTTCCAACTCCGCCGGATGTAAGCGCCGCGCTATCCTGGCGTACTTTTTCAAAAAAACAAATAGCGGCTGCCGCGGCGGCATTCAGCGATTCGGTATTGCCCGGCATAGGAATGACGATGTTTTCATCAGCGGCTTTTATCATTTCTTTTGACAGACCTGCGCCTTCATTGCCAAATACGAATGCGATAGGTCCGACTAATGAAATTTCAAAGAGATTTTTCGAAGCTTGGATGGAAGTGGCAATGACTGCTCCGGGGAATTGTAGTGCAACGTTTTGCAAGTCGCTGTCTTCATGAATATTTAGAAAGAAATGTGCGCCCATGGCAGCGCGCAACGCTTTGGGCGACCAAGCATCGGCGCATTGAACGGAAAGATAAACATCTCTGACATTGGCAGCGGCTGCTGAGCGCAAAATGGAGCCGAGATTTCCGGGATCTTGAATCGCTTCCAATAGCACACTGAAAATTTCAATTCCGCTGACTGTTTCTCTTTTTAATGAAGGTATTTCAATCAGCGCAAGGATTCCCGTTGGTGTTTTTACCGGTGATATGGCACGAAAAAGCGTAGTGCTGACGATGGTAATTTCCGGCAGTTCATGTCCAAAAATTATTTCTAGAAAGTGCATATTCTCGGTATTTTCAAAATAAGACTGGCTCACGATTAATTTTTTTGGTAAGCCTAATACCGAGTAATAAATCTGAATCAGATGGATGCCATCAAGTAGCGTAAGTCCTGTTTTTTTGCGAAATTGCGGGGATCCTTCCAGCTTGATGAGTTGCTTGATAAGCGGGTGGTTGCGTGAAGTGATGGCTGGCATGTTTGGGTTGAGCACTCGATGATGGATCATCGCAATAGCATTGCATGCTTAGCGCTATTTGTAGCGATATTCTGCAGATTGCGCATGTGCTTGCAGTCCCTCTCCGTGTGCCAAAATAGAAGCAATTTCACCAAGCTTGGCAGCGCCTTGCTGTGAAACTTGGATTAGGCTGCTGCGTTTTTGAAAATCATAGACACCCAGTGGCGAAGAAAAACGTGCGGTACGTGAAGTCGGTAGTACGTGGTTAGGACCGGCGCAATAATCTCCCAGCGCTTCACAGGCATGGCGACCGAGAAAAATAGCACCGGCATGACGTATTTTAGTTACCCAGTTTTCCGGCTTATCGATGGATAATTCCAAGTGCTCTGGCGCGATTTTGTTGGCAATCGTGCAAGCTTCGTCGAGATTTTGCACATGAATCAAGGCACCGCGATTTTCCAATGAAGCGCGAATAACATGTTGACGCGGCATGCCGGATAACAGGCGATCGATGCTGCGTGCTACTTGGTCGAGAAATGCCGTATCGGGGGACAGTAAGATGGATTGTGCCAATTCGTCATGTTCCGCTTGAGAAAAGAGATCCATCGCAATCCAATCTGGATCGGTCTTGCCATCGCAAATGATCAAAATTTCGGAAGGACCCGCGACCATGTCAATGCCGACAATACCGAATACCCGCCGCTTGGCGGCAGCAACATAGGCATTACCAGGGCCTACGATTTTATCAACCTGAGGTATCGTTTCAGTACCATACGCTAGCGCACCGATTGCTTGTGCGCCGCCGATAGTAAAAACGCGATCTACTTTGCTGATGGCGGCTGCGGCCAGAACCAAATCATTACGTTCTCCGCCGGGAGTCGGTACCACCATGATCAGTTCCTGTACGCCGGCAACTTTTGCTGGAATGGCATTCATCAGCACGGACGAGGGATAGGATGCCTTGCCACCCGGCACATAAAGACCTACACGATCCAGTGGTGTGACTTTCTGGCCTAGTAATGTATCGTCTGAATCGGTGTACTGCCATGAACTCAATTGCTGTTTTTCATGATAGCTGCGCACCCGTTCGGCGGCGTGTTCAAGCGCTGTTCGTTGTACAGAAGGTAAAGCCGCTAAGGATCGCTGTAAATGGTTGGGCGTCAATTCGAGTTCTTGAGCGGATTTTGCGTTTAACCGGTCAAATCGATTGGTGTATTCGAGTAACGCTGCATCTTTGCGATTACGAAGATTTGCCAGGATGGTTGCGACTGTTGATTCAATCGTATCATCTTGCGCATTTTCAAAAGCCAGCAGTTTGTCAAGCTGGATAGTGAAATCGGGATCGGTTGAGCTGAATCGTTTGATTTGAACCATGATATGCGTAAGAATTGTTTGATAGAGTGGAAGAAAAAGGATTAGTGTTCGATTGCTTGAGAAAATGCCTCCAGCACAGGTTGAATGATAGTTCGTTTTAATTTTAAGGCGGCCTGATTAATAATCAATCTCGATGAGATCGGCATAATTTCTTCAACGGCTTTAAGATGATTGGCTTTTAAAGTATTTCCGCTGGAAACTAGATCAACGATGGCATCGGCCAAACCGACCAATGGTGCCAGTTCCATCGATCCATACAGCTTGATCAGATCAACGTGCATGCCTTTGTTTGCAAAGTGTTCGCGGGCGGTCTGTAAATATTTGGTGGCGATGCGTAGTCGCGCACCTTTCCGTACCGCCGAATCGTAGTCGAAGCTTTCAGGCGCTGCCACCATCATGCGGCAACGTGCGATATTAAGATCCAGAGGTTGATAAAGGCCAATGCCGCCATGTTCGAGCAGCACATCCTTACCTGCAATACCCAGATCCGCTGCACCGTATTGCACATACGTCGGTACATCGGATGCACGCACAATGATCAAACGAACGTTGTTGCGATTAGTGGCAAGAATCAGTTTGCGCGAAGACTCAGGATCGTCCAGTGCTTCGATGCCGGCTGCTTTAAGCAGGGGGGCGGTGTCGTCAAAAATTCGCCCTTTTGACAGGGCGATTGTAATGTCAGTCATGGATTTAGAAATTACCCAAGATTAGCTGCCGCAAAATCCCAGTTAATCAGTTTGTCCAATATCATATTGACATAATCCGCGCGCCGATTCTGGAAATCCAGATAATAGGCATGCTCCCATACATCGATGGTCAATAGCGGACGGACATTTTTTGTAATCGGTGTTTCTGCATTGGCAGTTTTGGCAATGGAAATTTTATCACCGTCCAATACCAGCCACGCCCAACCACTTCCAAATTGCGTCACGGCGGCCTGCGCAAATTCCTTTTTACATGCATCCACACTGCCAAATGCCGCTTCGATTTTTTGCTTAAGTGCTGCTGACGGCTCACCGCCGCCGTTTGGCTTCAGGCTATGCCAGTAGAACATATGATTCCATACTTGTGCAGCATTATTGAAAATGGCGGCTTTATCCGACTGTCCGGCTGTTGCTTTGATAATTTGTTCCAGGGATTGACCGGCGAGATCGCTGTTGGCAACGAGATTATTCAGATTGTCGACATAGGTTTTGTGGTGCTTGCCATAGTGAAAGCTGAGCGTGTTGGCGGATATCACCGGTTCCAGAGCATTATTTGCATACGGTAAAGGTGCCAAAATGTATTGCGAGCCAGATTGTGCATTTTTAGAGAAATTCTCGAGATTGTAGTTGGACATTATTTCCTCCTTAAAGAATAAATTGCGGATTCGATGAATAAGCGATGTCATTGTATGATAAAAAATGGTATGAGATGTAGGTCCACTACTGGACGCTATTCATTTCGGTGGTAAAAGTGATTTTATTGTACCCTGCTTGTCGAGCCGCTTCCATGACGGTGATAACGGATTGGTGCGTTGCCTTGGCATCGGCGCTGATAATGATGAATGGATCTTCAAGACCTTGGGCTGCGGATTGCAACGTACCGCGCAGGTTTTCGATACTGGAAAATTTAACCGGAGTCCGGTTAATGGTGTAATCGCCCGCAGCATTAACCGTGATATCAATGCTATTGGGTTTGTCGGCGTTTTTGTCGGTTTCTTCCGCACTGGCTTGAGGCAAGCTGATTTCAAGTTCAGCATATTTCGAATAAGTCGTGGTAACCACCAAGAAGATCAGTATCACCAGCAGTACATCAATCATTGGAACCAGATTGATTTCAGGTTCATCACTTTGTTTGCCACGTTGAAAATTCATAAAAAGTATCGACTGTAGTTAATTACTATCAGAAAACCGCCATAAGATCGGGGTAGGAGACTTATTACATTAAAATCATTATCCAGGGTGGTGAGTATAATAGCAATTCGATAGTATTAGAAAGTGGTGAAATAAATCACACAATTATCGCACAGACTTATAAAATACCCGACCATGCTTGTATCGCTTTGGTGATGCGGGAAATGTTTTATGATCATGATCAATTTTTGAAGAATTCAAATAACATGGTTAAACCACTGGTGAGTGTAGTAATGGGTAGCAAAAGCGATTGGGACGTGATGCAGTATGCCACTGCGATATTGGATGAGTTTCATGTGCCGTATGAAGCCAAAGTCGTTTCCGCCCATCGCACGCCCGATTTGATGTTCCAGTTTGCAGAACAAGCCAGGCCGCGTGGTATCCAATGCATCATTGCGGGAGCGGGCGGTGCTGCGCATCTGCCCGGCATGATTGCAGCAAAAACCACTGTGCCGGTATTAGGAGTGCCGGTAAATTCCCGGCATCTGCAGGGACTGGATTCTCTGCTTTCCATCGTTCAGATGCCAAAAGGCGTGCCCGTCGCCACGTTTGCTATTGGCGAGGCAGGTGCGGCCAATGCCGGATTGTTTGCGGTCGAATTGCTGGCAATTCATGATAATGAGCTGAGCGCGCAGTTGAGTGCTTACCGCCATAAACAAGCTGAAGTGGTTGTCACAAGCGAGTTGCCGAAATGATGCGCATTATGCCTGGAGCCATGCTGGGTGTTGTGGGCGGTGGACAACTAGGGCGCATGTTCGTACAAGCGGCGCAACAAATGGGTTATTTGGTTACGGTGCTGGATTCAGCGACTGACAGCCCCGCCGGGCCTATCGCGAATGATTTTATTTGTGCGGATTTTGCGGACCAATCCGCACTGGAAAAATTAGCTACACGCTGTGCGGCGATTACGACCGAATTTGAAAACATTCCCGCCGATTCATTGCGTCGGCTTGCAAAATCCTGCCGCGTCAGTCCGGATGCCGATAGTGTCGCCATTGCACAAAACCGCGTGCTGGAAAAACAATTTTTAGTGAATAGTGGCTTTGCCGTCGCGCCGTTTGCAATCATCGCGCGTCATGAGGATATTTTTACGATCGAAATGGCTGATTTGCTTCCTGGTATATTGAAAGTCAGTCAATTTGGTTATGATGGCAAAGGGCAAAAAACGGTTGCCGATCAAGCGCAATTGATTGCCGCGTATGCGCACTTGAATCATCCGGTTTGCGTATTGGAAAAATTCATGCCGCTAAAATACGAGATATCGGTTGTGGTGGCACGTGGTAGCGACGGTGATATCAAGACTTTTCCGGTTTCGGAGAATCAACATGCCAACGGCATACTAGACATCAGCGTCGTACCGGCAAGAATTCCGCAACAATTGGCGCAGCAAGCGCAAGCTATTGCATGTCAGGTAGTTGAGCGGCTGAATTACCAAGGCGTGCTATGCGTAGAATTTTTTGTGTTGCAGAATGATGAATTGTTGATCAATGAGATTGCGCCGCGGCCGCATAACAGCGGACATTATTCCATCAACGCTTGCATCACGTCCCAATTCGAACAGCAAGTCCGTTCGCTGTGCGGGCTTCCGCTAGGAGAGACCACGCAACACAGTGCGGCTGCGATGGTGAATCTGCTCGGTGAATTATGGCAGTACGGTGAGCCCAATTGGAATCTGGTGCTGCGGCATTCCTTCGCTAAATTGCATTTATACGGTAAAGCCGAAGCACGGCCTGGTCGGAAAATGGGGCACTTTACCGTGTTAAGTGCCAGTACCGAAGTGGCATTGCAGCAAGCCCTTCACATTAAAAAACAACTCCATCATTCTCATATGCAATCATGACGCAATCATCCGCTTTGTTTGAAACCCATATCGAAAGTTTGCCGTTGCTGCACCGTGGCAAAGTCCGCGATATTTATGTCGTGGGTGAGGACAAGCTGTTGATTGTACAAACCGATAGGTTGTCGGCATTCGATGTGATTTTACCAACGGCAGTACCGGAAAAAGGAAAAATTCTCACTGCGTTGTCGCAATTCTGGTTTGATAAACTCGCGCACATCATGCCTAACCATTTGACCGGTATCGCACCGGAATCGGTTGTTGCTAAAAATGAGCGCGATCAAGTGTCGGAGCGGGCATTTGTAATCCGGCGCTTGAGACCGCTGCCAATTGAGGTGATCGTTCGCGGTTATATAGCAGGTTCCGGCTGGAAGGACTATCAACAAACCGGCGCGATTTGCGGTATTGGGTTGCCGCCCGGATTGAAACTTGCAGACAAATTGCCCGGTGGTGCTATTTTTACGCCATCCACCAAAGCACTTGCCGGCGCACACGATGAAAATATTTCCATTGCGGAAGTAGATAAATTGTTAAACCCCGAATTGACCGCCAAAGTCAACACTAAAGCTATTCAGCTCTATACCGAAGCCGCCAACTACGCGTTGCAACGCGGCATCATTATTGCCGACACCAAATTTGAATTTGGGTTGGATGATGAAGGTGAATTGTACTTAATCGACGAAGTACTTACCCCCGATTCATCGCGCTTCTGGCCAGCCGGTCAATATCACCCCGGCCAAAACCCGCCCAGCTTTGACAAGCAATTTGTGCGCGATTGGCTGGAAACACAAGACTGGAACAAACAATCACCCGCGCCTGCATTGCCGGAAGAAGTTTTACGGCAAACGGTGGAGAAATATCGTGAAGCTTTG
>CAADGS010000057.1 GCA_900696615.1 uncultured beta proteobacterium | reverse complement strand
TGTGATGAACTAAAACGCCTTAGTGAAGATGCGAAACTACAGAAAACGGAACAATCTCGGATAATCGCTGACGTTGTCACAACATTTACTCCAAAGGAAGAAACGATTCCTTCAAATGAGATTCAGTCAAAGTCTCCAGGTGATATAAAAGAGTTTACGCATACATATCGCATTGAGTTTTCCAATCAGGGGATAAACGATACGGAAATACAAAATTTGTTAACTAATCTAAAGCTGCTAGGGGCTTTGGAGGTTAACACATCAGATAATCGCGATGAAATTTGTAGAGTGACACTTAAGACCAGCAATTGTGAGGAAGATGTCTGGGAAGCATTGGCGTTTGTGGTGGACCCTACAAAGTTAACAATTAGAGAAGCTGTCTCAGACGGTAAAATTGAAGAAACTAATATTGAAGACAAAGTCATTATTAATGAAAACTTATCAATTGCAAAAGATGGAATTACGGAAGCAAATACGACAGCAATAACTTCGGATTATGGTTTTTTTCCAGAAGCCCCGTCAGCACCGAAAATAATAGAAGATCATGTGGTTAATGGAAATTTGCAACAATCAAGCATAAGTAGCATTAAAAATGAAGGTCAAGCCACACTTAGTAAATCTTCTAGCAAAATCAATACAGCGTCTTCTGCAAATGAAGCTTCCTCGATCCGAGTTAGTGTTGAGAAAGTGGACCAAATGATTAATTTAGTGGGAGAATTGGTCATTACACAGGCAATGCTCGCTCAGACAGCTTCTCAATTCGATCCTGTAGTTTTTGAGAAACTCCATAGTGGTATGAATCAACTTGAGAGAAATACTCGTGATTTACAAGAATCGGTGATGTCGATTCGGATGATGCCCATTAGTTTTGTTTTTAGTAGATATCCCCGAGTAGTACGTGATTTGGCGTCAAAATTGAGTAAGCAGGTAGAACTTAAAACAGTTGGTGAAAATACGGAACTCGATAAAGGGCTAATTGAAAAAATTGCCGATCCTTTGACCCATTTAGTAAGAAATAGCCTGGATCATGGTATAGAGACGCCCGAAAAAAGAATTGCAGCAGGAAAACCTGCACAAGGTACGATTACATTACGAGCCTTTCATCAAGGCGGCAGTATCGTGATCGAAGTAAGTGATGATGGTGCTGGTTTAAATCGAAGTAGGATACTTGCTAAAGCAAGAGAACGTGGTTTATCTGTGCATGATGGGATGACAGATCAGGAAGTCTGGTCATTGATATTTGAAGCAGGATTTTCTACAGCCGAAGCGATTACCGATGTATCGGGACGTGGGGTTGGTATGGATGTAGTAAAACGAAATATCCAAAGTCTTGGTGGGCGCATCGACATTGAATCAATATTCGGAATGGGAACACGGATATCAATACGTTTGCCATTAACATTAGCTATTCTTGATGGCTTGTCAGTTACGGTAGGTGATCAAATGTTTATAGTGCCGCTTAACTATATTACCGAATCATTACAACCAAGTGTATCCGACATTAAAACTGTTAGCGGCCAAGGTAAGGTGGTACAAGTACGTGGAGAATATCTCCCTGTCATTGCACTTTATGAAATTTTTAACTTAAGGCCCAATGTAACGGCAGTACATGAAGGAATTCTTGTCATACTGGAAGCAGAGGGACACAAAGCTGCATTGTTTGTGGATGATTTAGTTGGACAACATCAAGTTGTCATTAAGAGTCTTGAGAGTAACTATCGGAGAGTACAGGGTATTTCAGGAGCAACAATTATGGGAGATGGGAAAGTAGCCCTTATTCTTGATACGACTGCATTGGTACTGGCTTCTCAACAAGAAGCCGCTTAATAAAATAATTTTATTATTCAGAGAATTAGTTTATTTGAGATCGCAAAATAATCTTGTGAAAAAATTTACAATCATGTTATCTGATTATTTTATTGCTTAGTAGGCCCTAACTAGTTCCTAAGTTTCTATACGTAAATAAGAGGTTATCAAATACTGTAAATATAACTACTCGTATTGATTTCTTATATTCTCTAATGATGCGTCATATCAATAATCTTTTCTAATCTGCATGAGTATATTATGGAAAAAATTTCAAGTCTCGAAGAAATTTACGATAGCAACTTGCGTGAATATGTGTTTACTGAGGCTGATTTTGAACGTATCAAAAAACTGATTTATAAACATGCCGGAATCTCGCTTTCTCCAAGCAAACAGAATATGGTTTATAGTCGACTTGCTCGACGCTTAAGAGCCAATGGCTTAAACAGTTTCCATGATTATTTAAATTTTCTAGAAAAGGGAAATCCGTCAGAATGGGAGGCATTTACTAATGCGCTAACGACTAATCTTACGGCCTTTTTTCGTGAGCAGCACCACTTTCCAATTCTTGAAAAGCATGTGGAGCAACGTAAGAATCAAAAAAAAATCCAATTATGGTGTAGCGCATCCTCGACGGGAGAAGAACCATATTCAATGGCTATGGCCATGGTGCAAGCGTTTAAGTCGTTTACTCCGCCAGTGCATATTCTTGCGACAGATCTGGATACCAATGTTCTTGCAAAAGCGCAATTGGGGATTTATTCGCTTGATAAGTTAGAAAAACTTCCAAAAGATAAGCTTCGGCAGTTTTTTCTGAAAGGCAAGGGACACCATGTCGGATCGGCAAGAGTCCGTCCAGAGCTGAGAAATTTAATTACATTCCGACAACTAAATTTACTGGATGAGAGTTGGCCAATTCGCGGGCCCTTCGATGCAATTTTCTGCCGCAATGTGATGATATATTTCGATAAGCCAACTCAGTACAAAATACTAAAGAAATTTGTACCGTTGCTGACTCCGGACGGATTACTATTTGCAGGCCACTCTGAAAGTTTTCAACATGCAACTGACTTATTCAAATTGCGAGAGAAAACTGTATATGAGTTAGCAAATAAACGCAGGTGATATATGAGTGAAATTATCGATGAGCAAGTTGCAAGCAATTTCTATTTTGATAAGAATTTTAATAATCAGGCAGTAAAGTTACTTCCTGGTGAGTACTACGTCACTGATAAGGACGTATTATTGGTAACGGTATTAGGATCGTGCGTTTCGGCTTGTTTACGCGATTGCTATAGTGGCATAGGCGGTATGAATCATTTCATGCTTCCTGATGGAAACGGTGAGGCAGGTAGTCCATTAAATGCATCAGCCCGGTACGGTTCGTATGCAATGGAAATTTTGATCAATCAACTGTTAAAACTTGGCGCCCGACGCAGTAATCTCGAAGCAAAAGTTTTTGGCGGCGGAAACGTATTGGATGGATTGACAGTTGCAAATGTGGGGCAGCGAAATGCTGAATTTGTGTTGAAATATTTGCAAACAGAAAAAATACCGATTGTTGCGCAAGACTTAATAGACATTTATCCTCGAAAAGTATATTTTTTTCCTAAAAGAAACAAGGTAATGGTAAAGAAATTACGGAGTCAACATAACACTACGATAACACAGCGCGAGAAAGATTACAGACAGCGATTATATAAAGCCGATACTAGTGGCGAAATAGAATTGTTTTCTTAAGGCGAGCTTGATCATGAAAAAAATTACAGTCTTAGTTGTCGATGATTCAGCCCTAATTCGTAAATTATTAACTGAAATTATTAATGATCAGCCTGATATGGAAGTCATAGGCACTGCTGCTGATCCTTTTGTAGCTCGCGAAATGATTCGAAATCTGAATCCTGATGTTATGACCTTGGATGTCGAAATGCCAAAAATGGATGGATTGGATTTTTTGGAAAGATTAATGCGATTGAGACCTATGCCAGTTGTAATGGTCTCAACATTAACTGAAAAAGGTTCGGATGTAACGTTTCGGGCGCTTGAATTAGGGGCAATTGATTTTGTGGCTAAACCAAAAATAGATATTGCGGTGGGACTTAAAGAATATGGTAATGATATTGCAAATAAAATTCGTATTGCAAAATCAGCAAGACTTAAACGATCTGTACCTATAAACGTTGCTGGAAGTGCAACTGCAGATGCGGTATTGCCAGCGATTGCGAATCGTATTGCTTCCACCGAGAAATTAATTATTGTGGGCGCCTCTACGGGAGGAACTGAAGCGATTAAAGAATTTTTAATGCAAATGCCGCCTGATTCACCAGGTATTTTAGTGACTCAACATATGCCAGAAGGGTTTACTAAATCTTTTGCTAATCGTTTGAATAGCATTTGCAAGATATCCGTGGTTGAAGCGAAAGGTGGTGAGAGAGTGTTACCAGGTCATGCCTTCATTGCACCGGGACATTCACATCTCTTACTCAAACGTAGTGGTGCAAACTATATGACGGAATTAAATCAAGGGGAGCTGGTCAGTCGACACCGTCCATCTGTTGATGTACTATTTCGTTCAGCCGCGAATTATGCAGGTAAAAATGCAATCGGTGTAATTCTCACTGGTATGGGTAAAGATGGTGCCGCTGGGATGCTAGAGATGCATAAGGCAGGTGCCTATAATTTTGCACAGGATGAAGCCAGTTGTGTTGTTTTTGGGATGCCCAAGGAAGCGATTGCTGCGGGAGGAGTCGACGAAGTCGTAGCGTTAAAAAATATGGCTAAGTGTGTTTTGTTAAAATTATCCAGCATGGGAGTACGCAGTAATCGGGTTTAGTGTTTATTGTTTTTTTCAAAGAAAAATTGCATCACTAATGAAAAAAAACATTTTGCGATTACTTTATCTTGTTAGTATCAGCTTCTTGGTAAGTTGTGGGTCTCTACCAGACAAAAATGGAGCAAAACAAAAACCGGATTTCCATGCTGGTAGACTGACAAATTCCGATGAAATAAAGAAAGCACTCTATTCTCAATTCAATGATTGGCAAGGCGTACGTTATCAACGCGGCGGTTTAAGTCAATTTGGAATTGATTGCTCTGGGTTTGTGCATTTGACATTCAAATCCAAATTTGGAATGGACTTGCCGCGCACAGCGTCGATGCAAGCAAGACTAGGAAAAGAGATCAGAAAAATTGATTTAAGACCTGGCGATCTTGTATTTTTTAAAACAGGCTTTGCATCCAATCATGTAGGAATTTATTTGGAGCGAAATAAATTCCTACATGCATCTGAAAAAAAGGGAGTGACAATATCCAAGTTAGATCATACTTATTGGAAATCCAATTATTGGAAGTCAGTTAGGATATAAATTATAATTTTTTAGATGTTGTAGTTGCGACCACCGATCAAAAAGCCGCCTTTATTCCAGATTGCTTTTGTACAGAAATAGCTTGGGCATGATTTAAAATAATCCGTATTTTTTGTGCGTTCAATATTTCCTTTCCGAAATACAGATATTTTTTCATAAGCCATTAGCATCATGTGATTACTGAGTGATTCGCTTGGTGATGTGGTCTATTTGCACGGTATCATGATGCAAATAAAAACTCCAATTATTAACGAACTGGTGTTTTGCATTCTTGGAGTGGGTTGACGGGTTCAACAACCGCCGATTATTGTAGCCGATTGGAAATATTCCCGGCATAACTTGAAATGGCATACTATCGCCAATTGGAGGGCAGCTGATGCAATGTGATTCAAGCTCAAACTAAAAAATTTCCGGAAAAATCATACCGAATCATCGACAAAATTTTGCTTCTGTAATTTTTTTCAATATCCGCAAAACTGTGTGGCGTGGCATGCCGATATTCAACCGCATGAAGCCGCTGCCCTCGTGACCGAATTGCACACCGGGATTCAAGCCGACACCTGCTTCATGGATGAAGAAATGTTTCAATTGCGCATCGGATAATCCCCAGGTGCGGCAATCTAACCATAGCAGGTATGTGCCTTGTGCCGGGATGACCTTGACTTCCGGTAGATGTTGCATCAAGTAAGCGCAAACGTCATCGCGCGTATCGCGCAAGTAGTACACCAGTGCTTCCAGCCAGGCTTCGCCGTCGCGGTAGGCAGCTTCGAAAGCGGTGATGCTGAAGGGATTGGAAGCATTGACATGTAGCGTATCGAACGCCTTGATGATGGCAGTACGAATCGTTTTGTCCGGAATGATCAAAGCTGAAAGGTTTAATCCGGGAATATTGAAAGTTTTGCTTGGTGCCACGGCGGTAATAATGGAACAGTGATGGGCGGCTAATGCGGCCAATACATGGTGTCGATGGCCGGGATAGATCAGATCGTGATGAATTTCATCGGAAAAAATGGTCAGATTGTGCGCTGAGGCGAGTTGCAGCAATCGCTCCAATTCCGCAGGTGACCACACGCGTCCGGCCGGATTGTGCGGCGAACACAGCAGCAGGAATTTGGCCTGCCGGGCGCATTGTTCCAAATGCTCGAAGTCAATGGTGTAGCGGTCATTGTCCAATCGCAAGGGGTTTTGCAGTAATTGCCGGCCAGTTTGCGAGGCGGCGGAAAAAAACGGGAAATAAACCGGCGGCTGGATGACGATGGATTCGCCAGGCTGCGTCAGCGCCAACACGGCAGCGTGGATCGATGGCACCACGCCGGGACACATCACGATCCAGTCGCGTTGCACCGTCCAGCCGTGCCGGTGTTGCATCCATCCGATCAACGCTTCATAAAGACTATCAGGGAACTGGGTATAACCATAAATAGGGTGATGGGCACGTTCGATCAATGCGCGGGTGACAGCGGGCGGTGCGGCAAAATCCATATCCGCCACCCAGGCCGGAATAACATCGCTCTTTCCGAACATCGCTTGCCGCCCATCGTATTTAACGCTGTGGCTTCTATCGCGATTGATTTCTTGATCGAAGTCAAAGCCATAACTCAAGAAATTTTCTCCCAGATAGTGACCTCCGACAGCGTGTGCTGGAATTTACGTTTGGTTTCGCGAATCACAAATGGTACGGCTACAGGTTCCTGGGTCAGACGGAAATACTTACCGAGAATTTCTTTCAGTCCGTCCAGAGTAGTGAAGTTTTCACCGTCCCGTTTGAATCCCCCTAACCACGCTTCTTTTTTGGTGTGTTCCGTCAACCAGGTATAAGGCGAAGTAATCATCAACAAGCCGCCATGATTGATACGAGTATGGATATTGCTGAGCAGTTTGGCCGGATCGTATAGACGGTCGATCAGATTGGCGGCAAGAATCAGATCGTAACCGGTGAAAATCGGCTTCAAGTTGCAGGCATCCCCTTGATAAAATTCGACGTGATCTTTGACATGTTCCAGTCCAAGGGCGGTGAGGGTGCGTTCCTTGTAAGAGACCAAGTCGCCTTCTTCAACCAGGGTGTAGCGTAATACGCCCTGTTTTACGAGCTGCACACCTTGGCCGATAAAACGCGCGGAAAAATCAATGCCGGTGACATGATCGAAATTGCGCGCCAGTTCGAATGTGGAACGGCCGGATGCACAACCTAAATCCAAGGCAGTGCGTTTGGGCCGGTTACCCATTGCGGCAATCGCCATTTCCGCTAAGGCACGTGGGAAATTTGGCACGTCAAAATAGGTATCCCCGTAATGAAATTCTGCATATTCCGACAACAGTTTATCGGTTTCATAGTTGGAAGCCGGTTGTGTTGCCGGTGCATCCGAAACTACATAGCGAAATCCTGCATGCTGGAAGAAATGACGGCGGAATGCATAGCGCGAACTCCGTAAAGACTCGTTACCGCAAGAAATCCAGGAGCCGCCCTTGATCAGGTTATGCTGATTGTCAAAAGTGGGTGTAGTGAAGTCATCGTACAACGGATGCACATCGAAACCTGCAAAAGGATAAGTCGGTGTTTCAGTCCATTGCCAGACATTGCCGGCAATATCGAAAAACTCGCCGTGCGCAAATTCAGAAACCGGACAGCTTGAAGCGTAGTAATCCAGATGCAGATTGCCGCGCGCTTTTTCGTCAAGCGGAACTTCGGATAGTTGCGCCACATCGTATAGACGATACCATTCATCTTCTGTCGGCAATCTTACCGGTTGCTGGGTAATTGCAGCTTTCCAGTTACAGAATGCTTTAGCCTCATGATAATTGACTTCTACCGGCCAATCCCACGGCATCGGAATTTCTTCTGTCATCAAACGCAAATACCAGGTATCGCCTTTTTTTATCCAGAATGTCGGATGTTCCGCTTGCGTGAATTTTTGCCAGGAACGGCCTTCTTCTTGCCAGTAGCTTGCAGTGCGATAACCGTCGGCTTCGATAAAAGGTAAAAATTCTTCGTTACTGACCAAATATTTGCTTGCCTGGAAAGCGGGAATGTCTGCTGTGTGCTGGCCATATTCATTGTCCCAGCCATAGTGCTGTTGGTCCATTTTGCTTTTGCTAATCGTAACAGTACCTGCTGCGACATTTATTAATTCGTTCCGTGGCGCGTTACCGGATTGCCGGCACGGTTGCCAATTCGGGTGGGGCTGCACGAACTCAAGCGCATGCTGCCGGATCAGTACCGAAGATGTTTCCAGGTGAATGCGTTCATGCTCGATGCCCATGAGAATTGGCCACCACGAGCTTTCCCAGGTAATGGGCAACACCAGCGGCATGTCTGAAATCAGTTTGTCGACTATCTTTCGCATGGTTTTCCGGTAACTGCGGACTTCTTCCACAGTCGGCCAATCGTAATGTGTGCTGTCCAGATCATCCCAACTCATTTCATCTACGCCGACGGCAAAGATGGATTCCAATTTAGGATTGATGCGCTCAGAAATGAGCCCGGCTAAAATCAGCTTGTTGATAAAAAATGTGGCGGTGTGTCCAAGATAGAAAATCAACGGGTGGCGCAACGAAATGGGTTTTTTGTAATAAGCTTCGTCGTTACGCAGCGTTTCAAAAAGCTCTTCATAGCGATCCAGTGTAGTGTGAAAATAATTGCGTATTTCTTC
>CAADGS010000056.1 GCA_900696615.1 uncultured beta proteobacterium | reverse complement strand
TGACGGTGACAGGAGGAGCGCAGGAATATGTATCGCGCTTTCCATTTTCAGTGGGAGAAGGACGGCCAACACCTAAAGTGGCCATCATCGCTCCAGTTGTTCTGATCATTGCCGCCGCTGCTTTCTTTATCATGCGTCGTAAAAATACGCCAACCGCAGCTTAAGGCGCGAATTAATATTGGTGATTATCTTAAAGAAGGATGAGTATTGCAATTTTTCTTCGCTGTAAGCATCCAACGAAGAAAAATTACGATATCAAATTATTGAGGAAAAATCGTGAGAAATAATCAGTTAGCGGCATCAAACTATAGTAAGGTTGCAATGATTGCCGGGTTGGTAATTTTGCTATTGACATTGTTTCGTGTAGAGAATGTGATGGCTCATGCAGCTTTAGTTAAATCGGATCCACCCCGTAGAGCTACCCTTTCTCTGCCACCAAAACACATCCAGCTCTGGTTTAATGAAAAAATAGAAGGTTCTTATGCATCCATTACTGTAAAAGATTCGGATCAGAATTTAGTTACTTCTAACAACCCAGAAGTCGTAGAGGATGACCCCAAATCAATTTTTTTAGGTTTACCACAAATTGAACCTGGACGTTATACGGTACATTATCGTGTAATGTCAGTTGATGGGCATGTCATTGAATCTACTTTTGATTTTAATGTAAAAAAATAATATGTAGCGAAAATGGTAGAAGCAATTGCACTCATTGCACGCTGGTTTCAACTTGCAGCAAATCTAATTTTATTGGGTAGTTGTGTTTTTCTAACGATTGTAAGTATAAGTAAACAGGCGTACGAAGAAAAATGGGTTAAAAAACTAGAACGCTTTTTTCTCTGGTTAGCATTTATCGTTCCAATCGGCTTATTGGCGATTCTTACTACGACAATTATTCAGATTTCAGGCGATACTAGTCTTTTAGCACATCCCGATACCTGGTTGAATATACTAGCCAATACCCAAGTAGGGCAAGTCTGGATTGGTCGATTTGCCTCAGCAATTCTCCTCTTAATAACAGTAATCTACTTACGTCAAGTTTCTTTTCGTACTCGTTGGCATTATGTGATCTGTGCTTTTGCTTCGTCGTTACCCCTAATTGCCAGTTCCCTGGCGAGTCATACAGCCGCTGAAGAGTTGTCAGTGTTTGCAGTTTTTCCTTATGCGCTACATTTGATTTTTGCAGGAATATGGTTCGGCGCTTTACCGGCTTTCCTTGTGCTGTTTTACACATCCAAGCAATGCGAAGATAATCAATTGACAGCTAAAACACTGGATCGCTTCTCTACACTGGCTTTGCCTGTGATGATAATGATTATCCTGTCGGGGTTCATTGTGGGCGATCGTATTTTTGACGGTCAATATGCTGCGTTAGTCGCTACTACTTATGGATGGTTGCTAAGTTCCAAGTTAATTTTACTTGTAATCATTCTTCTGATTGCATGGTGCGTAAGGTCACATTGGTTACCGGTAATGATGGGTCGCGATCAAACTAGTGACCATGTTATTGAAAGTAAAGATAGCATATGGAAATGGGTGCGTATTGAGTTATTTCTCGCCCTTATTTTAGTTTTGCTGGCAACAATCATTACGCATACAACTCCGGTCAAGCATGCAGCTATTGAGAATTGGCCATTTCCATTTCGGTTTTCCATTGTCGCAACTTGGAACCAACCCAATGTGGCCGTCCAAGTTTGGGTAGGCTTGTTTTTTGTGCTGTCGGCTTTTGCTGTGTTTAAATTGGGTAAGCATCGTAATTGGGTGCTAAAGCGCATAATAACAATTTCAATGATATTAATGATTTCAGGACTTGCGATTGCTTTGCCGCCCCTCGCGATTAAAGCGTATCCTGAAACATATCGCAAATCGCCTGTTCCATTCGATGCAATTTCAATCGCTAACGGTGCTTCCGTATTTAAGGAACATTGCGTTGAATGTCATGGATATCAAGGCAAAGGTAATGGTATCAAATCTAGAACGCTGTCAACTAAGCTGCCGGATTTATTGATAGAGCCACATATTCGTGAGCATACTCCGGGGGATTTCTTTAATTGGATTACTTATGGAATGGCAGATACCGATATGCCAGGTTACGCAGATAAGATTCCAGATGAAGATCGCTGGGATGTGATAAATTTTATTCATGCTTTGTCCAGAGGATATCAAGCCCGAATTCTGACACCAGAAGTTGTACCTGATAACGCCTTCGTAAAACCACCTGTATTTTCCTATTCTGGGCACGACGGTTCCAGTGGAGCATTGCAGGATTTTCGTGATACAAAAGCAGTTCTTCTCGTCTTTTTTTCTTGGCCGCAATCACAAATGCGGATAGAAAAACTAAAGCTTATTTATGACCGGTTAAGTGAACTGAATATTGCATTATTAGCGATACCATTAACTGAGCCAGCTCCTGAAGAATTGGCACAAGCTTCAGTAGATTTGCCTTTCCCGATTGTTACAGCGGGTGCCGATGAGATTTCAACTAGTTATTCATTATGGCGGAGGACAATGAACAACCCAGATATCATTGGTCGCGGTACAATCCCTGAACATATGGAATTTTTGATCGACCGGAACGGTTATTTACGGGCACGCTGGATTCCTGATGTAGATCGAACGGGTTGGGCAGAAATAGATGTACTGATTCGGCAAATCAGCTTATTAAATAATGAGAAAGCAAAAAAACCTTATCCCGAAGACTATATTCGTTAATGGTGCAACCTCCCGCAGCAAGTATCCATTAATTGAATCACACGCGGGTTTAATTGCTCGCTCTTTGCGACGGAGCGCTCGGTTTGCTTTTTGGTTTTATTCTTCGCAGCTTGTTGTGAACATGCATTATTGAAATGTGCAAAAAAGCGCGAGTGCATAGTTATGCAGATACTTATTGCTTATATAAATTTGGTTTGATATGTCTTTAAGAAGTCATATCCCCGCCACAAATTGACAACTCCCTCGAGTTTTGGCTTGTATCGAGCTACATAACAGACTAAACTTGCTTCTAGTTTCACCATGTCAGTTGAATTTTAGCAACAGTGTTTTCTACTATAGAATCTCCCGCATGGAAGCGAAATTACACCATAAACGCCCCAAGCATCTGAATTTGTTTAAGATCACTCAGCCCTTGCCGGCTGTGGTTTCTATTCTGCATCGAATTAGCGGTGTGTTGCTGTTTTTCCCCGGAATTCCTCTTTTGTTGTGTGGTTTGCACATGTCGTTGCAATCACCGGAAAGCTTTGAAGTTTTGCAGAGCTATTTGCGTCAGCCGGCAATCAAGTTGGTAGCGCTGCTGCCATTGTGGTTTCTTTTTCATCACTTGTGTGCGGGTATCCGTCATCTTTTTTTGGATTTGCATATCGGTGTTGCATTGCCGCAAGCGCGTGCCAGCAGTAAGTTCGTATTCGTAGCTGGATTCATACTAACTATGTTAACGGGACTGATGTTATGGTAAAACAATCCAAACTTGCGGTAACCGGCGCGCATTACGGCTTGAAAGATTGGCTGGCGCAGCGCGTGACAGCGGTGCTGATGGTGCTTTACCTCATCATGCTGGCGGGTGTGCTGTTTGTTGCGGCACCACACGATTATGCGGCATGGAAAAGCATATTCAGTTATCAGTGGATGCGTATCGCAAGTTTTGTGTTTTTTACCGGTTTGCTGTGGCATGCATGGGTCGGGGTGCGTAATGTGTTGATGGATTATGTCCATGCCACGGCTGTTCGGTTAACCTTGCAGATAGCGGTAATTACGGTGCTAATGTTTTATTGGGTATGGATCGCTGAAATTCTGTGGAGTTAATGTGGCGTTAACCAAAAGAAAATTCGATGTAGTCATAGTCGGCGCAGGCGGTGCAGGAATGCGCGCGGCGTTGCAATTGTCCGAAGCTGGATTGAAAGTAGCGGTGTTATCCAAAGTATTTCCCACGCGCTCGCATACGGTTTCGGCACAAGGCGGAATTGCCGCTGCACTGGGTAATGTGACTGAGGACAACTGGCATTGGCACATGTATGACACGGTGAAAGGCTCCGATTACCTGGGCGACCAAGATGCCATCGAATTCATGTGCCGTCATGCCAATGAGGTGGTATACGAACTGGAACATTTCGGCATGCCGTTCGATCGCCTGGAGAATGGCAAAATTTACCAGCGTCCATTTGGCGGGCAATCGCAAAATTTTGGCGGCGCGCAGGCGACACGTTCGTGTGCTGCGGCTGACCGTACCGGCCATGCGCTGTTACACACGCTGTATCAGCGTAACGTCAGTGCCAATACGCAATTTTTTGTCGAATGGATGGCGCTGGATCTGATTCGCGATGAGCAAGGCGATGTCTTGGGCGTCACGGCGTTGGAAATGGAAACCGGTGAGGTTTTGATTCTGCAAGCCAGGGCAACGTTGTTTGCGACGGGTGGAGGCGGGCGGATTTTTCAAGCCAGTACCAATGCCTTAATCAATACCGGCGACGGTTTAGGTATGGCAGCACGGGCCGGAATTCCGCTGGAAGACATGGAATTCTGGCAATTTCATCCGACCGGCGTATATGGTGTCGGCGTATTGATAAGCGAAGCCGTGCGCGGCGAAGGGGGCTATTTATTGAATAAGGATGGCGAGCGTTTTATGGAACGTTACGCGCCCAACGCCAAGGATCTAGCGAGCCGTGATGTGGTTTCCCGTGCCATGACGACGGAAATCAAGGATGGACGCGGTTGCGGTGAGGAAAACGATCATTTGCTGCTGAAACTCGATCACTTGGGTGCAGAAATCATTAAAACGCGGTTGCCGGGAATTCGCGAACTGGCGATTAAATTTGCGCATGTCGATCCCATCAACGAGCCGATACCGGTGGTGCCAACCGCTCACTATATGATGGGCGGCATCCCGACCAATTATTATGGCCAAGTGGTAGCGCCTTATAAAACCGGCCCGGAAGAAATTGTGTCCGGTTTTTATGCGGTAGGCGAGTGCGCTTGTGTATCCGTGCATGGTGCCAATCGTTTGGGTACCAATTCGCTACTTGACCTGGTGGTGTTTGGCCGCGCCGCGGCCAATCAGATCATTGAGGATTTGAAAGCGCACCCTCACCACAAACCTTTACCAGAAAACGCTGCGGATAAGACTTTAAGTCGCCTGGCCCGGTTGGAGAACCAGAAAGATGGCGAAAACGTTGCGCAAGTGCATGCGGCTTTAGCCAAAACTATGCAAACCTATTGCGGCGTTTTTCGTTTTGAAGACATGCTGCAGAAGGGCGTGGAAAAAATCATTGAAGTCGGCGAGCGTATCGGCCACACAGAAATCAGCGACAAGAGCAAAGTATTCAATACCGCGCGAATCGAAGCTCTAGAATTGGATAATTTAAAGGAAGTCGCTACGGCTACGATGTTTTCCGCTGAAGCCCGGCGTGAGAGTCGCGGCGCTCACGCACGCAACGATTACCCTGAACGCGATGATATCAAGTGGTTAAAACACACCTTATATTTTAGCGAAAATAATCGCTTGGATTATAAACCCGTACGGTTAAAACCGCTCACTGTGGAATCTTTCCCGCCCAAGGCGAGAACCTACTAAAATCAGTCCCCTGGCTTTGTTGTTTCTGTCCGGAATCAATGGCTCAACCTTTAAAAATAACAATTGAAAATTATGAAAAAGTTTAAATATATCGTTTTGCCGGTTTTGCTTATTTATTGTTCACTGCACGCCGCATTGGTTTTTGCCCAAACGCAATATGTATCCGATCAACTGGAAGTCACATTGCGCCGCGGTCCGACGCTGAGCCATGCCGTACTCAGGATGCTGAAAACCGGAACGCCGGTAGAAGTTCTGGAAGTCGATGCGGCAAGCGGTCATACGCGCGTTAAAACCCAGAGCGGCGTCGAAGGCTGGATACTAAGCCGTTATTTGATCTCCGAACCCACTGCAAGAATGCAGTTGGAAAAAATGCTGAAAGATAGTAACCACGCGGTGGGTAACGATCAATCAGTCGTCAGTCAGTTGAAAACGATTCACAACCAATATGACAATGCCAACAAGCGCATCGCGCAACTTGAAGGACAAAACAAGCAACTGGAACAACAATTGGCTTCAATCAAGCAGACCGCCGCCAATGTTCTGGCAGTTGATGAAGAAAACAAAAAAATGCGCTACAAGCTCGCAGCATCCGAAGAACGCCTGAATGCATTGCAAATGGAAAATGTTGAATTGCAAAGCGATAAAAATAAAGATTGGTTCTTTGCCGGAGCTATCGTTTTGGTGGGCGGATTGATATTGGGTTTAATCGTTCCGCATTTGGGCCGCAGAAGAAATTCCCGTTATGGGGATTTTGGTTGAGAAAACCAATTTTTCTTGCCGACTTTCCCGCTGTTTCACTAAAAAATAACTTACCGGGCTTTCT
>CAADGS010000055.1 GCA_900696615.1 uncultured beta proteobacterium | reverse complement strand
TTTGATATGCAGGCACCGCCACAGCAGCCAGAATACCAATAATTGCGACAACAATCATTAATTCGATGAGGGTAAAACCTTTTTGTGTGTGTTGCATTTGTAGTTCTCCTTTAAATTGAATAGGGCACACGTATTGTGTGTGCTTGTATTAAGCATAAATCGTGCCAATTTTATTGTAATAAATATTGTGTCATAGAACGCTTAATAACGCGTAGTAATCATCGAATATGTTTCCTCGAATGATTAGTCGCCGAAAACTTCTTCCCATAAAGCGAGCACAGCCATACGGTCATCTCTTAAATGACTGTCTTCTACTCGCGCAAATTTTTGCGTTTGTCCGTCAATCGGAATGCTTCCTGTCATATCGGTATCGCCGCTTAATCTCTGACGATGCTGGATACGGCGGAATTCGCGGTATGCCGAACGTGCGGCTTCCGCCTTGTGCGGGAGGATGAGTTTGAGTTCGCCGGCGAGCTTGAGCAGTGCGATATTGCCAATATTGCCGGTTAATTGCGGGTACTGATGGGCATAGCCCAATACCAGATATTGCACGATGAATTCCACATCGATAATGCCGCCACGGTCGTGCTTGATGTCAAATAAAGGGGTTGGATTGGGGTGGGCGTCGAGCATTTTTTCGCGCATTGTCAATATTTCTTGCTTGAGTTTCGTCAGGTCGCGCGATGTACACAGGATTTCTTTACGAGTATTTTCAAAAGCTTCGCCGACATGCTTGTCGCCAACGACAAAACGCGCCCGTGTCAGTGCCTGATGTTCCCACACCCAAGCTTGTTCATGCTGGTATTGAGCAAAAGCCTGAATTGAATTGACTAACAAGCCAGTGACGCCATTCGGACGTAAACGCAAATCCGTTTCATAGAGCAGACCGGCGGAGGTGTGCCGGGTCAGCCAGGCATTGATAGATTGTCCAAGCTTGGTATAGATTTCCGCGGCATCGGGGTGGTCGTCGTCATACAAAAAAATCATATCGAGATCCGATGCATAGCCGAGTTCTTTCCCGCCCAGTTTGCCATAGCCGATAATGGCAAAAGCCGGTGTATCGCGATGGCTTTTTTTCAGGCCGGACCAAGCCAGATTCAATACGGTATCAAGTATCAGATCGGCGAGCGCAGTCAAGTGATCGCTGAGTGTTTCAAGCAGTAACGAACCTTCCAGGTCGGTAACCAGCAAACGAAATACTTGCGCATGCTGGAAGTGCCGCAACACATCCATTTGCCATTCGATTACATCATTCTTGGGTATGTTGGCATGATTTAATTGATAGATTAATTCATAATGTAGCAGGCTCCAGTCAGGAGCCGGATGGGGTGCGTCATGGCGCAGTAGTTCATCGAGTAGAATGGGGTGCCGCCCCAAATAGTCGCTGGCCCATTGACTGACGCTTGCCAATTCCGCTACACGCTGCAGCGTATGCGGATGTTCCAGCATTAATGCCAAGTAGGAAGTCTGCAAGCTGATTTTCTCGAGCAGTTGCAACATGCGTTCCAGTGTGATTGTAACCGGAGGCAGTTTTGCGACAGCTTCAATTAATAAGGGTACCAAAGTATTGATTTGCTGCCGGCTGGTTTCGCTGAGCTGATGATAAAAAGTGCTGTGATAAAACGACCGTAGCCGTTGCGAGATTTTTTCCGGCTCGGCGAATCCCATAGTGCTGAGTTGCGTGGTTACCGCTTCTGTTTGCAAAGTATCCTGTGTTTCCGTTTTCCATAAATGAGCCAGCATGTCGTGCGTGGGCGATTTTCTTGGTGTGGCAAAAATGAGTTCGAACTGCCGGGTAACGTTTTTGCGATGAATGTCCAGTTGCTGCATGAAGCTTGTATAGTCAGGAAACCCCATTGCTTCGGCAATAAGCGCCTGATCGCCGGAATTTAAAGGTAATGTTTGCGTTTGCTGGTCATCAAGGTATTGCAAGCGATGCTCTACTTTGCGCAGAAAACAATATGCTTGCGTAAGTTCAGCGACGACTTGGTGCGACAATTGTTTTTTATTCTGAAGGCGCTGCAAAACGCTGAGTGTCGGTCGGATGCATAGATCGACATCGCGGCCGCCGCGAATTAATTGGAAAACCTGGGTAATGAATTCGATTTCGCGGATCCCCCCAGGTCCCAGCTTGATGTTGTCGTGCATTTCCCGACGCTCAACCTCTTTGCGAACTTGCGCATGAAGGCGGCGCATCGATTCATAAGCGCCGAAATCCAGATACTTGCGAAACACAAAAGGCCTGACGATTTTTTCCATGAGTATGGATTCGGCTTCCGCGTTAGCGCGGTCGGTAATTACCCGGCCCTTGATCCAAGCGTGGCGTTCCCATTCCCGCCCTTGCTTAATGAAATATTCTTCTAGCATGGGAAAGCTGATTGCCAAGGGACTGTTTTCACCGTGGGGGCGCAGACGCATATCCACCCGGAACACATAACCATCTACCGTGTAGTCGTTGAGGCTGGCAATTAACTTGCGTCCCAAGCGGGCAAAAAATTCGTGATTCGAAATTGATTTGGTACCGTCAGTTTCGCCGTCTTCCGGGTAGATAAAGATTAAATCGATGTCGGACGATACGTTAAGTTCGCCGCCACCTAATTTGCCCATGGCAACCACCAGCATGCGCTGAATAGCATGGCTGGTTTCGCTCCTGGGTAACCCGAAACGGTCGGGTTGCGTCAACCAATTTTCATGGTATTTAAGCGCGCAATTGACAGTGATTTCAGCAAGTGTTGTCATACTCGCCATGACTTCGTATAAATCAGCCTGGCCAGTGATATCGCGAATGGCTAATCGCAGCATGACTTGTTTGCGCAAGTCGCGCAATATGCGATGTAAAATTTCCTCATTGATAATGTCTTCGGCATGCGAATCCAGAAATGTTTGCATTTCAATGCCGCTAAATGGATGCCGCAGTGCTTTCAGTAGCCCTATTTTTCGTGTAGGCTCGCTGTTTACAATACGTTGCAGGTAACGGCTGAAAGGTAGTGCGGCGGCGAGAATCGTCTCGGCGGTATGATCGGTTGCACACATAATCGATGAAAGATTGATCTCAAGCTAATAGAATAGCAAAATCAACGTCTGCACACACTGATTTCATCGCAAATCGAAATAGAACCTTATCGGCGTAGATGCTAGAATCCGGGTAGCAGATTCTGCATTAAAATTACAATAATAATAAGACAATAGTGGGTAGCAACAAATAATGGTAAAAATTCCTAGTAAAAATAATCAATCCACGGTTGAAAATGAAAAACGAACCAGTTTTCGCGCCGCTGCCATCCAAATGGCTTCTGGTCCTAGCGTGTCGGCTAATTTGGAAGAAGCGGCGCGCTTGATAGAACAAGCTGTTTCGCAGGAAGCGGAGCTTGTTGTATTGCCAGAATATTTCTGCATCATGGGAATGAAAGACACGGATAAGATTGCGGTTCGGGAGCAACCGGGTGACGGACCGATACAACAATTTCTCAGTGATACGGCGAAGCGTCTGGGAATATGGCTGGTAGGAGGGTCCGTGCCATTGGCGTCGCCCGTATCCGGCAAGGTCTATAATAGCTGTTTGGTTTACGCAGATAATGGCGAGCAAGTCGCGCGCTACGACAAAATTCATTTATTTGGCTTGCAACTCGGCAATGAGTGCTATGCTGAAGAAAAAACGATAGAAGCTGGTAATAAGGTGGTGACTGTCAATTCGCCATTCGGTCGTATCGGTTTATCGATTTGTTACGATTTGAGGTTTCCTGAATTGTTTCGCATGATGAATAATGTTGATATTATTCTGGCACCTGCAGCGTTTACAGCCATTACTGGTAAGGCGCATTGGGAAGTGTTGGTGCGAGCGCGTGCGGTCGAAAATATGGCATATGTGATTGCGCCAGGGCAAGGCGGCTATCATGTGAGCGGGCGGGAAACTAACGGAGATAGTATGATCGTAGATCCGTGGGGAGTCGTGATGGAGCGCTTACCACGAGGCCCCGGAGCAGTGATCGCTAAACTTGATCTCGGATATCAGAGCAGCTTAAGAACGAATTTGCCTGCGCTGAATCATCGTATCTTGCAGTATCAATATTAATTGCGCTGTTTTTTGATGCTTCGTTATAGCTTTATACCCATTAATGAAATAAAACCGGATTTTTATAATGATTGAATGCATGACAGAAAAAAAAGATTTTTATGCGATTGCCGACCGATGCTTGTTATCGCCGTACGATATCGATACAACTGGCTTGCAGCGTGTGATGGATCAAATGCTGACGCATAAAATCGATTATGCAGACCTCTATTTTCAGTATAACCGCTCTGAAGGATGGGTGCTGGAGGAGGGTATCGTTAAATCGGGTAGTTTCAATATCGAGCAAGGCGTGGGCGTTCGCGCCATCAGTGGAGAAAAGACAGGTTTCGCTTATTCCGACGATATCAGCATGCCTGCCCTAGTTGCTGCGGCCCAGGCTACCCGGGCGATCGCTAATCAAGGTGGTGTCAATCCCGTGACGGCCATTCGGCGGAATGCGATTGATCGCAGTGCGCAATTATATTTGCCGGAAGATCCAATCGCCAGTATCGAAGATGCGGCGAAAGTGGCTTTGCTGGAAAAATTGGAGCGCTATACCCGGCAGCTTGATAGCAGGATTACGCAGGTTGTGGCGTCGCTTGCAGGCGAATATGAGGTGATATTGATCACTCGTAGCGATGGCTTGCTTGCAACGGATGTGAGGCCACTGGTTAGATTGTCTTTGCAGGTAATTGCGGAGGTGAACGGCAAGCGCGAGCAGGGCGTTGCCGGTGGAGGCGGGCGTTTCAGTTATGCGTATTTTACGGATGAAGTGTTGCAGGATTATGCTAAAAAAGCTGTGCACCAGGCAATCGTCAATTTGGATGCCCGCCCTGCACCGGCAGGTACTATGACCGTTGTGCTCGGAAATGGCTGGCCCGGAATTTTGTTGCATGAAGCAATTGGTCATGGATTGGAAGGAGACTTTAATCGTAAAGGCAGTTCTGCCTTTTCAGGCCGCGTGGGAGAGCGGGTTGCGGCAGCTGGTGTGACCGTCGTCGATGATGGTACGATTCCACAAAGAAGAGGGTCGCTAAATATTGATGACGAAGGCAATCCGACGCAATGTACAGTACTGATAGAGGATGGCATACTTAAAGGCTATTTGCAGGATAGCCTGAACGCCCGCTTGATGGATTTTCCGCTGACAGGTAATGGACGGCGTGAATCCTTCGCGCACATCCCGATGCCTCGTATGACCAATACTTATATGTTAAATGGCGACAAAGACCCCAGTGAAATTATCGCTTCAGTTAAGCATGGCCTGTATGCAGCCAATTTCGGCGGGGGACAAGTCGATATTACCAGCGGGAAATTCGTTTTTTCAGCCGCAGAAGCTTATATGATTGAAAATGGAAAAATTACCTATCCAGTCAAAGGAGCCACTTTAATTGGTAATGGTCCTGACGTGCTGACTCGAGTTTCTATGATAGGCAACGACATGTCATTGGACCCAGGTGTGGGAACTTGTGGTAAAGAGGGGCAGAGTGTGCCGGTAGGTGTAGGCCAGCCAACGCTACGTATTGATGGGTTGACAGTAGGCGGTACGGGAAACTAGCGGTTGGTCAGTGTATCATTACCGCTTGAATATTTTATAATTTGTTGCAATTGATATTAGGATGCAGAAAGCATGAGTGTGGAATTAACCGGCGCTGAGATAACGATACGCTGTTTGCAAGAAGAAGGGGTGCAGTGTATTTTCGGTTACCCAGGCGGAGCGGTATTGTTTATTTACGATGAATTGTTCAAGCAAGATAAGGTGCGCCATATATTGGTTCGTCATGAACAGGCAGCGGTACACGCTGCCGATGGTTATGCCCGTTCCAGCAATAAGGTAGGTGTTGCATTGGTTACTTCAGGTCCCGGTGTGACGAATGCGGTGACGGGTATTGCAACCGCTTATATGGATTCGATTCCAATGGTTGTGATCAGTGGCCAGGTACCAACCAGTGCAATCGGGCTGGATGCATTTCAGGAAGTCGATACCGTCGGTATTACGCGACCCTGCGTTAAACATAACTTTCTTGTGAAAGACGTGACAGAGTTGGCGCTAACGATTAAAAAAGCTTTCTATATTGCTTCGACGGGCCGACCGGGTCCTGTGTTGGTGGATATACCTAAAGATGTCACACAACAAAAAACTAAGTTTGTTTATCCCGAGAAAATATCCATGCGCTCATACAACCCTGTTGTTAAGGGGCATGCCAGGCAGATAAAAAAGGCCGCTGAACTAATATTAAGTGCAAAGCGGCCTATGATTTATGCCGGCGGAGGCGTGATTTTGAGTAACGCATCGGCGCAATTGACTGAATTGGCGAAGATATTGAATTTTCCTTGCACCAATACTTTGATGGGGCTGGGAGGATTCCCCGCTACAAATGAACAATCTTTGGGCATGTTAGGTATGCATGGCACGTATGAAGCGAACATGGCTATGCAGTATTGCGATGTTTTGGTAGCTATAGGAGCTCGCTTTGATGATCGTGTGATCGGTAATCCCAAACATTTTTTTAATGAGAACAGAAAAATTATTCATATAGACATCGATCCCTCGTCGATTTCAAAACGTGTTAAGGTTGATATACCGATCGTTGGCGATGTTTTGGACGTGCTAAGCGAGCTTATCAAATTACTGAAAGCTGAGAAGAAGAAACCGGATCAAGCGGCCTTGAATGAATGGTGGAAGCAGATCGATTTGTGGCGTGAACGCGATTGCCTAAAATATGAGCGCGGCAGCCAGATTATAAAACCACAAATGGTAATCGAGAAACTGTTTCAAGTGACCAAAGGCGATGCGTTTATCACTTCGGATGTGGGACAACATCAAATGTGGGCTGCTCAGTTTTATAAATTCGATAAGCCACGGCGGTGGATTAATTCTGGCGGTTTAGGCACGATGGGGTTTGGCATGCCGGCGGCTATGGGTGTGCAACTGGCTAACCCAAAAGGTAAGGTTGCCTGTATTACGGGAGAAGCCAGTATACAGATGTGTATTCAGGAATTGTCAACCTGCAAACAGTATAAGCTGCCTCTGAAAATAATTAACTTGAACAATCGTTACATGGGCATGGTTAGGCAATGGCAGGAATTTTTTCATGGTAACCGTTATGCAGAATCCTATATGGATGCATTGCCGGATTTTGTCAAACTGGCGGAAAGCTACGGTCATGTCGGCATGAAGATTGAGCAACCGAAAGATGTGGAAGCTGCTTTAAAGGAAGCGTTTAAGATGAAGGATAGGCTGGTGTTCATGGACTTTATAACGGATCAAACTGAGAATGTTTTCCCTATGGTGCCTGGTGGAAAAGGCTTGTCTGAAATGATTTTGGTGTGAATAAATGCGACATATTATTTCTTTACTAATGGAAAACGAAGCCGGTGCCTTGTCCCGTGTAGCGGGACTGTTCTCAGCGCGTGGTTATAACATCGAATCGCTTTCGGTAGCACCTACCGAGGATCCCACCTTGTCGCGGATGACGCTGGTGACTATTGGTTCGGATGAGATAGTTGAACAAGTCACAAAACAGCTTAATAAGCTGATTGAAGTGGTAAAAATAATCGACTTAAATGATGGCAGTCACATCGAACGCGAACTGATGCTGGTTAAAGTCCGTGCAGTGGGTGCAGATCGAGAGGAAATTAAACGCCTCACTGAGATTTTCCGAGGTTGTATCATTGATGTGACCGACAAATCCTATACTATTGAATTAACAGGGACCAGCTCTAAATTGGATGCATTTCTAGAAGCCGTAGAACGTAGCGCGGTGTTGGAAACTGTGCGTACGGGTGCATCAGGGATAGGGCGCGGGGAATGGATTTTAAAGGTATAATCCAAATTTCTGATGAATCATTAAGTTGCCTTGAAAACTATTCTCTAGTCCGAACACCAAGCATTTTCTCAATTCCAATTATTCACCGATTTCTATCTTCAATTTCAATTTTTTTAAAAAAGGAAAATAATGAAAGTTTATTACGATAAAGATGCGGATTTATCGCTTATCAAAAAAAAGAAAGTGACTATTCTGGGCTATGGCTCACAGGGGCATGCGCATGCGAATAATTTGAGCGAATCGGGTGTGAAAGTTACAGTGGGACTGCGTAAAGATGGCGGATCATGGAAGAAAGCCGAGAAAGCGGGCTTGAAAGTCATGGAAGTAGCCGACGCAGTCAAAAGTGCTGATGTAGTCATGGTGTTGTTACCAGATGAACAGATAGGTACAGTTTATAAAAAAGAAATTGAACCGGGGTTGAAGAAGAATGCGACGCTGGCATTTGCTCATGGCTTTAGCATTCATTATGGACAAGTAACACCGCGGGAAGACCTTGATGTTATTATGATTGCTCCAAAAGGGCCAGGCCATTTGGTGCGTTCTACTTACTTGCAGGGTGGCGGTGTGCCATCGCTCATAGCTGTTCATCAAAATAAATCGGGCAAAGCGCGTGATTTGGCATTATCGTATGCAGCTGCCAATGGCGGTACGCGGGGAGGAGTGATCGAAACAAGTTTCCGGGAAGAAACTGAAACGGATCTGTTTGGCGAACAGGTTGTGTTATGCGGCGGTTTGACTGCATTAATACAGGCTGGTTTTGAAACCTTGGTGGAAGCGGGTTATGCGCCTGAGATGGCTTATTTCGAATGTTTGCATGAAGTAAAGCTCATCGTGGATCTGATTTACGAAGGCGGTATAGCCAATATGCGTTACTCTATTTCTAACAATGCGGAGTATGGTGATGTAACGCGCGGCCCACGTATCATAACCGATGAAACGCGCGTGGAGATGCGTAAAATACTGCACCAGATCCAAACCGGAGAGTATGCACGTGAATTTATATTGGAGAATCAATCGGGTGCACCGGTTCTTAAAGCGAGCCGCCGCATAGCATCAGAACATCAGATTGAGCAGATAGGTGCGAAATTACGTGACATGATGCCCTGGATTAAAAAGAATAAGCTTGTCGATCAAGGGAAAAACTAGTCATTTAATTTGTTAGAAATTCGATTTTGCTTGTTCATTAACTAAAAAGGTTTTGTTGCAATATATATGGTTCATTATCCTCATCCTATTATTGCCCGCGAAGGCTGGCTACATATTACGATAGCTTTCAGTGTTGCCTGCGCTGTCACTTTTTTCGTGGACTGGTTGTGGGCGATACCTTTTTGGGTGATTGCTCTTTTTGTGCTGCAATTTTTTCGCGATCCACCAAGAGAAATACCAAAAGATCCAAATGTGATATTGGCACCCGCGGATGGCAGAATAGTCGCGGTAGAAAAAATTCAGGATCCTTATCTGGAACGCGAAGCCATTAAGGTCAGTGTATTTATGAATGTTTTCAATGTTCATTCAAATCGTAGTCCAGTCGATGGAACGGTACGCGACAAATGGTATTTTCCAGGTAAATTTTTCAACGCAGATTTGCCCAAAGCATCTTTGGAGAATGAGAGAAATGCATTGTGGATTAAAGCGGATAATGGTGCGGATGTGACTTGTGTACAAGTAGCGGGATTGATTGCTAAGCGTATCATTTGCCATGTATCGCAAGGTGATCATTTAAGTCGCGGACAGCGATTCGGTTTCATCCGGTTTGGTTCTAGAGTTGATGTTTATTTACCACTCGGTACGAAAATTAACGTCAATATTGGCGATAAAGTATCTGCAACGTCAACGGTACTGGCGGAGTTTCGAGAGGAATACAAAGTAGCTGCAACATAATTAACGATACTTTGTTTTCTCAACACTTTAATTTAATAATCCATATCTACCTAATTTGAATTTTTACTGCATTTTTTATTTGATATCTTTCGATAATGCCTGAATCTTTACCGGATCGTACAGTACTCAAATCTCGATTGCGACGGCGTGGTATTTATTTGTTGCCAAATTTGTTTACGACTGCAGCGCTGTTTGCCGGGTTTTATGCAATTGTTCAGGCCATGAATGGCAATTTTGAATATTCTGCCATTGCAATTTTTATTGCAATGGTATTAGACGGACTGGATGGCAGGGTAGCGCGTCTCACAAATACACAAAGTGAATTTGGCGCAGAATACGATAGTATGTCCGACATGGTTTCTTTCGGTATGGCACCCGCTTTAATTGTGTATGAATGGGCCTTGAAAGAAATGGATCAGTGGGGTTGGATCATTGCGTTTATTTACTGTGCCTGTGCAGCATTGCGACTTGCGCGATTTAACACCAATATCGCAGTGATCGACAAGCGTTTTTTTCAAGGATTGCCCAGTCCTGCTGCCGCAGCGCTCATAGCGGGACTTGTCTGGGTAGCATTTTATTTTCAAGTGCAAGGAAATGAGATCAGGTGGCTAGTTTGCGTGATAACTCTGTTCGCTGCTTTTACCATGGTAAGTAATATTCCTTATTACAGCGGTAAGGAAATCAATTTACGACGCAGAGTGCCATTCTTTACGATTTTATTACTCGTGCTGTTCTTTTTTGTTTTAATTCCCAGTCATCCGCCGCTGGTATTATTCTGCTTATTTGCAACGTATGCATTTTCAGGTTATTTCATTAAATTATGGCGTTTAGGCAGAAATAAAAGGAATAACGAAACTTCCGCTCCGGGCGGACTCAAGTAATATCATAAAGTTATAACGATCACAGAAATGTAATCATGGCATGGTAATGAAAGGCTGTGCTTTAGCGCGATTTGGCTGTTATTAACGATTAGCCAGGACACTAAGAATTGAAGTCCTCGCTACATTTTCCACCATGTATGATTTCTTGTTTTTCCGCATCATTGGGCCAGGGTAGTTTGTGATTAATAGCAATACGTTGAAATTTCCTGGGTAACTCACCGGGTTCGCGGATTGTCGCGGCCTTCATACTCCATGCCGGATTGTTAATTTTCCTCCCTCGGATCGGTATCATCTCCGCATCACCATAGATCGTGTAATAGTCATAATAAATGTAATCGCAAATCTTCTCATAAGCGCATTGCTTACATTTTTTTGTTTTAATGCGATCTTTCAATACATAAAACCGGCTCATTCCGGCAGTACATACTGCTTTCCAACCATGCTTAAGGACAAAAACAAGGTAGGGGACGCGCACAATTCCCACCAATGTGCACAACCAAGCGATAAGACGGCCTTTTCTAATTCTGAAACTGGCAAAATTATCCCATTCATCCGGATCAAAGGTCATTTGATCCATATTGGTAACATATTTTTCGTAACCTGGAAGAAAACAGAACGGCATATAGCGGACATTGAAATGCGGTAATTCAGCCTCATACGATTGGATAGCTTTGATAATTTCTTTGCCGGCATCTGCGTAATTAACATATACATCTTTGATGATGGCAAAATTTTTTGCTTGTATCACCGGATTAAACATTACAAAGTTAATATTATCGACCTTCTTATCAATCAGTAGCCGCATGATTTGCGTAAGGTCTTTATAGTTTGACTGGCAGACAACCGTGTTGGTGCGAACACGCAATCCAAATGCATGGGCATGGTCAATGGCATCCATAATGTGCCGGAAGCTGTGGGGTACTTTTGTCAAATGATCGTGAGTGTGTTCGTTATGGCCATGAACACTAAAGAGAATATCATCTAAGCCTGCCTTGACGAGACTGGCAACATAATCGTGTCTGGCCAATCTAATACCATTTGTAATCAAGCAGATAATAGGGAATCTAAGTTCTTTTTTAGCATACGAAATTAACTCGGGTAAATCTTTACGCAACGTAGCTTCGCCACCGGTAAATTCTATTTCTTGAATGCCGAGCTTTTTCGCCTGCAGTAATTGGAGCTTGGCATCTTCAGTCGTTAATGTGTTTTCATTGGATTTCGTGACGACAGAGTCATAGTAATAGCAGAACGGGCATTTTGCATTGCACGCATAACCTAAATTAATTTCGACCTTTTTTGTATGTTTGAGCATGCCGGTATTTTTATTGTGAGATTAATGTAAAAGAATACGAGAATTACTATCGCTTGTCTGTGCGAATAATCACTAAAAGAAACGAATTTCTTGAAATTTTGACAGGATGAAGTTTTATTGGGTTAGATTACGCCATTTCTTTTTAGGGCATTACTTGCTGCATACCGGCATTCTATCGATTGCTACAGCTTAATTTACACAAAACCCTGTGTTGAATATTTTCTGAATCTCCTATATGCGAGTAAGGCCCGGCTTAAATAGGCAAGCTCAGTCATCTGTAACTGAAGTAAGATTTGGATTGGGTAACTCATACCGTTGTCATATCAGTCTTTATGCTGCAATAATCGTAGCATAAGCTGATAAGTTAATTGATTTTCAGGGAAATTAAAGATATTCCAAATTGACAATTAACCATACTCTCACTAGTCTTTCTAAATTTAACATGGCGCATGTCAAACTTTTCAGTTAATGCAAAATCGTTTTTAAAATTTAGATGATTCGGGCGATATAAATAGTGAATAGAAAGGCGTCAAATGGTTATTTGGTCTGATCCGGAAGCGATCAATCTTGAAAATGTGCGATCGAGCACTAATCGAGATGTGGGACGGCGAATGCGGCTGGGTGGTTTGTTTTATGTGTTATGTTGCTCTGCAATTATTCTAATATCTCCAATATTGCGGTCACAGCCTTTTATTGCAAGCTTTGTAATTGTATTTTCGATTTTGGCATTACTACGATTTATTACTTATCGGCGAGCTGTTAGCGAAAATAACGATGAACTGCTCACCGAAAGGATTATTTCGCTTATTTATATTTTCACAGCCTTGACTTGGGCTTTCTTTTTGTTTTGGGTTTTTCTGACGATTGGCAAAATTGACAGCATTACGTTTTTAGCAGTCATTGCAACGGCTGGTTTTACGGCGGGTGGGATTGCTGCAACCGCTCCGCGTATTCGTCTCATGCTGGCTTTTGCGATTCTGATTTACTTGCCCAGTTTATTTTGCTTGGTTAATTTTGTTGAGATTGATACCGGTTGGGTGTTTTTGGTAATCGGGTTTGCGTACTTTGTTTTTTCTATTCATAACGGTAAGTTGCAGCACGATGATTACTGGTCAGCCAAGCAGCAGGCATTGTTGCTCAAAAAACAGACTGTAGATCTTGAACACGCGCGTTTGCAAGCGGAAAGTGCAAGTAAAGCAAAATCGGCATTTCTGGCGGCGATGAGCCATGAAATACGTACGCCTATGAATGGGGTACTGGGTATGACGGAGGTTTTGGCGGGAACCTCGTTGACTAAAGAACAAACTTATTATTTGAATGTGATACGTAATTCAGGTAAAACCTTGCTACGCATCATTGACGATATTCTCGATTTTGCCAAGATCGAAGCACGCAAACTCAATATTGCCAGCCGGCCGTTCGGCTTGCGAGAATTGATCGATGAAGTTGATTCATTATTTCGTATTAAAGCCAATGAGAAATGCTTGAATTTTACGGTCACAGTTGATTGCGATGTGACCTATGATTTGATCGGCGATCCTGACCGGATCAAACAGATTTTATTTAATCTGCTCGGTAACGCGTTTAAGTTCACCCAGATGGGAGAGGTTCGGCTTGCGGTTCGGTGTATTCCTATTCCGGGGCAGCGGCTCATTGAATTACAATTTTCGATATTGGATACAGGTATTGGTATTTCCAAAGAAAATCAGAAACGCTTATTTCAAGAATTCACACAAGTAGGTGAAGCTTCGCAGCATATTCATGGAACTGGGTTAGGTTTGGTGATCACGAATAATTTACTGGCATTGATGCATGGAAAAATAGCGTTATCCAGTGAACTGAATAACGGAACCCGCTTCGATGTCAGCATACCGCTTGCCTATGGAATAGTGAATACTGCAAATTCAAAAAATAGCGATTCCGAATCTCAGATTCGACCGGGTGCTTTTGCTTCTCACCCGAAAATATTGCTTGTGGAAGATAATGAGGTGAATCAGCTAATCAGCAGGGCCATGCTAGAGCGTTTGAATTGCCAGGTAATTCTGGCTCGAGATGGCGTTGAAGCCATTCGTGAATTTTCATCACAGCATTTTGATTTAATCTTAATGGATTGCAATATGCCGGTGCTGGATGGATTTGAAGCCACAAGGCAAATTCGGGCATTAGAGCAACAGCAAAACAAATCGTCCATACCCATTGTGGCTTTAACGGCGCATGCATTCGATGACATCAAGCAACAGTGTTTTGATGCGGGTATGAATGATCACCTTAGCAAGCCCTTCGATCAAGTGCAGTTAAGCAAAATATTGCAAAAATTTTTGGCTATCAGCGCATAGCGTCAAATTTTGGCAATTTTATTCCGACCGAACTCTTCTATGTTTTTAATAAAAATAGCGTAGTTTAACTGCGGTATTTTTGCATTTGAAAGCGATGGTCATACGGATAATGGCAGTCGATTGCCGCAAGGGCGATCGTCGAGATTTGTTCATTTAACCGCTTAATAGGGAAATTCTATGCCTATACCATCGCCAATTATCAGGATTTCATCAGCGTTAGCATCATTTTTAGTGATTCTCATATTTTTGTTATCAGTAAATCACGTTTATGCAGCAGACAATGAAGTAAAATTTTCACTGACAGATCATCCGGGACGCTGGTTTGATACTGGTTCAACCGTGGCTGGTAGCCGCTCGATTGCGATTGCAAAGCCAGGCGTGCGCGTCAAATTTTCGGGAAATTCAAATACCGTTCATACCCGAACCAGTCTGATTTTTCCCACCAATGCTGCAAATATGCCATTTAATACCGAACCTAGAAAAGGCGGCGATGAAGTGATACTTAGGACGCCGGGTTTATATGTGTTTACCTGTAGTATTCACCCTTACATGTTCGGTGCGGTGATTGTGGACGATCCAAAGACAACCGGACTGGATTTAGGAAATTCGCTGAGTTTGATCAATGGCACGACGGTTCCGAGTAGCAGTGATTTGGCAACGCGTTTGTTGCGGACATTTTTCATAGCCACCAATCCCGCTAACTGGCAAAACTATGCGCGCAATACGCCTTGGGCTGTCACTTATCCGAATGTTGATGTACGTGTTGACATTGGCGTGGTTAATCTGCCTGCCGTAATGAATGCACGCTATGGCAATAATATCGAGTTGGCAGAGCTCAGCAGTCCTGAAGTGCCTGCAGTTGGTGAAATTTTGGTGACGACGCAATTTGAAACCACTGCCGGAAAATCAAAACCCGGGACGGTATCGGTTGTAGATGGCAATTCCTGGAAAGTGACGCGAAAAGTGGCTTTGCCTTCGATTAACATGAACAATCCGCATAACCTGTGGACCGACAAAAACCAAAAGGTCATTTATGTAACACAATGGTTTGATAGTAAATTGACAGTTTATGATCGGCTGACGGGCAAATTGATTCGTAATGTGTCCGTCGGTGAATCGCCCGCGCATGTGATGACGCTGGCCGATAACGACCGGATCCACGTGACCAATAACGGCGATAGTCGGCAAGATTCCGTCATGGAGCTGGCACCGCTGGCAACATCGGTGCTGCGCCGCGTCGATATTGGTCGGGGTAATCCCCATGCGCATTGGATGAGTCACGATGGCAAACATATGGTGACAGCCAATGCAATTTCTGGTGATACCACACAATATAATTTTCGTGGTAATGCGATTGACGCCATCGTGCCGGCCAGCAGTCCTTTTAGTCATCCTCTGGCAGCCGGCATGATGCCGGATGCGAGCAAATACTACCTATCGAATTTACTCGATAGCCTAATTACCGTGGTAGATATGGATACCCATCAGGTTATCAAAGAGATTGACATGATTGCGAACTATGATCCGGTATCCGGCGCTATTTCAGGCCCGGTCGGCGCATTGCCGATACAAACCCCCGTTTCACCCGACGGAACCAATATGGTGACCGCAAATACTCTGACAGGAACGATTACGGTCATTAATACTGCAACGGATGAAATTGTTGCAATGCTGCCATGCGATCCAGGTTGTCACGGTGTTCAGTATGGCGCTAAACAAGGTGGCGGTTATTACGCCTATGTATCCAGCAAATT
>CAADGS010000054.1 GCA_900696615.1 uncultured beta proteobacterium | reverse complement strand
TTCAGCTTAAAAACATTACTATCTGTCATGTGGTGTTTTCCTTGTTTTGTTGATTGATCTGCCGAGATCCTCTACAACAGGTTACACCGCTTTCTCCTCACTTGTCGTACACCAAAAATATTCATAGATCCATAGCGGTTGTAAATTCATTCATCTCTGACATTTATGCCTAACAGTTATGTTGTAGCGTGCAACGTAGGCATTTTGCTGTGGCTTTCTGTGTTGAATGTAATCAAACTGAATACCCCGCTTTTGTAACCAATAGCGGGGCATGCCGCTGATATATTCTAGTCCGTTATCGCAGGGGAATCGCCTGGCGCTTCGAGCCACTCAATAATCTGATCCATGATACTTATAACATGCTCTTTTAATTCCAGCTCACGATATATACGTTTGTGTTTGCATTCAAAATCCTTCACATCGTGCAAATAAAAGAAATACACGCCATCGATACTAATTAACTTGTTCTGTAACACCCAATGAGCTATCACCTTATGTTTGTGAGGATTTTGCCATTTTTTTCTAAGACCTCTCTTTCAGTGATGTATTCTGCATCTGGCTTTCTTCTGTAACTGACGTTCCTTCATCAGTAAAATTCCACTTCGCGTAATTCCGACAGGAAATTCTACTGTATTGTACCCTTAGTATTAGGAAGGATTGCTATACAAATCAGAATACGGCGGTTAGGATATTTCAACAGACTGTCGAAACAAATTTAACGTGCCTTTGTTACAATTTCCAACCCATCTGCCGTGCAAGCAAAGTAACTGGATGCAACACTTCTATATCAATATTTTTCTTATACAACCCACATGCTATATGCATTGCACAACCTATATTTGAAGTTACTATATACTTGGTTCCACTTTCTGTTATTGATATAATTTTCTCATCTAGCAACATACCGGCGAGTTCAGGCTGATCTAAAAAATAGGTTCCTGCAGCACCGCAGCATTGATCATTGTTTGTCAAAGGGATAGCTTGCACGCCGGGAATACGAGAAATTAGCTCATAAGGATAAGCTTGATCCCCTGATACGTTGCGCAAGCTACAGGGATCATGTACAAAAATCTTTTGCAGCAGCGGCTCTATCTGCACACTTTCCCAACCTTCTGCAGTTGCGAGGAATCGATTGATATCAATGATGCTATTAGTATTCATGTCAGCTTCTGATTCAAGCAACTGTAAACTACAACCCGATGATGTAGTAATGATGATATTTAAACCAGCTTCTTCAAAAGCTATTTTATTTTGCATTGTTAAAGATGCTGCCAGATCTAATTCTCCACTATGTTGATGAATTGCACCACAGCAAGTTTGATTGGATGGAATATGCACACTATAACCGAGGCAATTTAGAACATAAATACTTGCATTTAATGTTGCTGCATCAGTTATCCGTGCTATACAACCTAGAAACAAACCAACTTTGCCACGCTCTTGTACTTGTGAAAGATATACTTTTCCCCATGAATTACTTTTTACATACTTCCCATCAACAGCTTTGATATATGGAAATTCAACTGAAGGAAGTCGACTTATAAATTCTAATAGATTGTTTTTTTTAGACAATGGAAAGGCCAACAACCAATTAAATATTCTTCTTTTCTGTAAGAAGCTAAGAAATTGTCTCAACAGTTCTAGTCGGGCGGGTTTTACCAATAATAGCTTCTTAAGTAAAACTTTGATCACTGAATTTTGGTTCGATGAAAAAAATTTTGATTGATTAGCAATCAAGGTTCGCGCCTCATCAATTAAATTTCCAAACTCAACATGATTAGGACAAACTCGTTCACATGCCCGGCAAGTTAAACATCGATCCATATGCTGTATAAATTTGTCATTTAGAGGAATACGCTCATTAACGACACCGTTCATTAAAGCAATTCGACCCCTTGGTGAATCAGCTTCTGATTTTAACAAGCGATAAGTAGGACAATGCGGCAAGCACAAGCCGCAGGAAACACATTGATTTGACTTAACAAGAATGCGCTTTTCAGAAAATTTAGGAGACAATTTTGTTTATCCTATTTCTAAATTTTTTATCTTTTAACAGATAACTGCACAAAAAAACAGTTGCTTCTTGCTTGAAGCAAAGGAATTAATGTAATATAGAAAACTTTAAAAAGCTTGTATAATGATTTTTTAGCAAAATATAAATATATATATGGTTATAATTAGATTGGCAAGAGGTGGTGCAAAGAAACGTCCATTTTACAACATGGTTGTTGCTGACTCGCGTGACTCACGTGATGGTCGCTTCATTGAGAGAGTTGGTTTTTACAACCCGAGAGCTACTGGTGGCGAAGAATCTTTGCGAATTCACCTGGATCGCGTAATGTATTGGAAATCTAAAGGAGCGCAACTTTCAGAGACGGCAACACGTTTAGTTAAGCAATTTACTCAAAATACACAAAATAACCAATAAAATCCACAAAAATAAACAAATCATTACACCTACCTCAATGGTTGTAATGGGGCATGTTATTAATTCTTATGGAATTTACGGATGGATTAAAGTGTGCCCTTATACTGAATTTGTCGATGGACTGCTAAATTATTCGACTTGGTGGTTGGGTAATAGAGATAATGATTGGCATGAAGTATGTGTGGATACCGGATACATAAATGGCGGTATTCTCCATGTAAAGCTTAGGGAATATGTAGATCGTACACAAGCTATTAAGTTAAGAGGAATCCAAATAGCTGTTCCACGTAACTTACTACCTACCCTACCAGAAAAGGGCGAAAGGGGGTATTACTGGTCAGATCTAATCGGCACACACGTAATAAACTTAAATAATGAAGATCTGGGAAAAGTAATTGGGTTACTTGAAACTGGTGCAAACGATGTTTTGCGAGTACTCAACGAAGAACAAAAAGAAATTCTTATTCCTTTTATAGAGCAAGCAATTATAAAAGTAAACTTGGATAATTCTCAGATTGTTGTGGATTGGGATCTTAATTATTAATGTGGCCTCTAATGCCTTTAGAATGTGACGTCATTACATTGTTTCCAGAAATGTTTGACGCCATTACGCAATATGGTGTAACAGGGAAAGCTTGTAGAAATGCTCTTTTGAAGCTTAGAACATGGAATCCGCGTGATTTTGCGCATAGCAATCATCATATAGTGGATGACAGTCCATACGGTGGTGGTCCCGGAATGGTAATGATGGCTCAACCTATTGAAGATGCCATACTACAAGCTAAAGCAACCCAAATTGAGTCAGGTTTAGAGAATACGAAGGTAGTTTACTTAACACCACAAGGTAGGCGTCTAGATCATGAAACAGTTAAACAGATCAGTAGGTTGCACAGCTTAATTTTGCTCTGCGGACGTTATGAGGGAATAGATGAACGCTTAATTTTGAGTCAAGTAGATTTAGAATTATCTATTGGCGATTATGTGTTATCTGGGGGTGAGTTGGCTGCAATGGTTTTAATTGATTGTATTGTGAGGCAAATACCAGGAGTATTAGGTAATCCTGAGTCTGCTAACCAGGATTCATTTACGAATGGACTGTTGGATTTTCCTCATTACACTCGACCGAAACTGTACAAAGGCAATTACGTGCCTGAGATACTTCTGTCAGGTAATCACGCACAGATCCAGCGTTGGCGTTTACAACAATCTCTCGGTAGAACATGGTTGAAACGGCCTGATTTATTCAAGTTAAAGTCAAAACATGGTATAACTAACGAAGAAAGTAAGCTTTTGGAAGAATTTAAAAAAAACATAAGTCTCGGTAAAATTTAATTAAAAAGAAGGTATGCAAAGAAAATGAATCTAATCCAACAACTTGAAGCTGAAGAAATAAAGCGTCTTAATAAGGACATTCCTGTTTTTTTCCCTGGAGATACGGTAATTGTCAATGTCAATGTTGTGGAAGGTGATCGCAGACGTATTCAGGCTTATGAAGGTGTTGTAATAGCTAAACGCAATCGTGGACTAAATTCAGCATTTATAGTACGAAAAATTTCAAGTGGTGAAGGAGTAGAGCGAACCTTCCAAACATATTCGCCACTAATTGATAGCATTGAAGTAAAACGCAGAGGCGCAGTTCGACGCGCAAAACTTTATTATTTGAGAAATCGCGCTGGGAAATCAGCTCGGATTCGCGAAAAATTATCTACTAAAAATGGAAGTAATATCAACGAAGCAACACGGTTAGCATCTGCTACGCAACAGGTTTCAATTTAGGACCTGTTGACAACTATCTAAGAGCTTCGACGATAAGAGTGAAATAAATGAATGAGAAAGGTGATATCTAATTTGTCGAATCTGGTGAATATTCGATGGAATCCCCTGAGTCTGCGGAATATTCTTTCGATCTCATTGCGTTTCTTGTAAATGGCGCGGTCATATTCCCATGGTTCTAACCGATTAGTCTTTGGCGAGACAGTCGGGATATAACCAGGCTTCAATAAAAGTTGTCTGGTTTGATCATCTTCATAAGCGCAATCCATCAATAGTTGAGTCAGTGAAGTAACGGAGTCAAGCGCCAAGAGCAGTTGTCGCCTTGCCGGTGCATCAAAAAGCGTATGTCCCAAGGATATGGCAAAGATTGTAGCTGTTCTGGCATCTACGCAAAACCAGATGAATTTTGTTATTCCAGCCACCTCTGAATTTACTGGATAGATTGTGGGTCGTTTTTTTAATGTACTAGTACCGTTTTGATGCTTATGCTATCGATCGAAAAGGTTTCAATTTTGATGCGAATGATTTGTTGTTGCTGCAACTGCTCAAAAACTTTTTGCTACCATGCTCGGTAACATATTAAATTGCATTAAGAATTTGTAGATTGCAATGGCTGACATCGCCGCGCTGGCGGGGCATGCAGTGTTCGATATGTTGATATTGAGTTTCAGTGATTTTCATCACCATGTTTGTTATATCAAATAGTGTTACAGACCCTAATAAGGATGTAGTAATCATGAGAGCCTGTTGAAAACCCCCTTATACTACGTTAGTAAATAATAAAATAAGAGGTCTCCTTTCGATCACCGGAGAGATTAATGCAAGGCAAACAAACGCATCAACGGGAATTATTCTCGACGATTGATCTGAAGAAAGTTTTATTTCTAAAGATCTTTTATTAAGGAGGGTCGGGAAGCTACTGAATTTGGAGTTTTTGTATGATCTGACAGAAGAACTTTACTGTTTGGACAATGGGCGAGCTTACATTGATCCGGTATTGTTTTTTCGTATGCAATTGATCAGTTATCTGTTTAGGATTGAGTCTGACCGTCAGCTATGCCGTGATATTCATCTGGATTTGGCATACCGCCGCAATGGTCAAAATATTGAGCGCACAAAATTATCTATTCTACTTTAAGCGCATGCGCAAACTCTCTCTATATAAACCAATCTTACGATAAAACCAGCTTTTTTAACAGACCGTCGCGATTACTACAATTTATTAGCGTCCTAACATTTTCTTCAACTTAGCATTTCATCAACAATCTTACGAGCAAGGCCAATTGTTCCATTCCAAGAAGTAACCTCAGGGTATACTTGCGCGGTAGTAGCTAAATATAATTTCCCAGATAGCAAAATTGTGGGTGGTTTACGCTGTAGATAACCTGTTGTGTAAAGTGGTTCGACATATGGTGCCCGGAAAACAAATCGATCAATCACATCTTCATCTTTAAAATCCGGGAAAAGCCGTTTCAATCCATCTGTGTAGGTCTGCAAAATTTCTTCATCTTTTTGGAGAAAAAGTGAATCCGTTCGATGAACATAATTCATCACATATATCATATGTGCGCCCGCGGTATCAGTTTTATCAAGTAGAGTGGTGCTTTCTACAATACCTTGAAATAGGATTTCTTCATCAATAGCTGCAACCCAATAGTGTTTTGTAAAACCACGGCGCAACATAAAAACAGCATTTATCACCCCTTGCATATCGATTTCACCATCGATTAGTGTAGCAGCTTTAGCCAATTGAGTATTTGCAATTGATTTGTGTAAAAAAGAAATGGGGGCCGTAACGACAACGCGATCATAAAGCTGGTATTTTTCGTGTGTTTCAAATACAGCAAGCTGTCCATTTTCAACAAGATCAAGTTTCTCTACGGGTGCTTTAAGTCTGACTGTTCCTCCATGTTGTTCAATTGCTTTAACGAGGGTTTCTATAATTCGCCGATAACCTCCATGAATGTAACCTTTACATTCACGTTTACCACCTTTTTCGCGATTAAAACGTGTCCAAAACCATAATGCTGGAACTTTATGATAACGATCGCCAAATTTAGCCTGCAACATCGGTTTCCAGAAGGTTTCAAAAGCACGCCTTCCTGATAACCGACTCAACCATTCGACGCAAGTTACGTTATCTAATCCATTTGGTGAGCAAATACGTCCCCACAATCCAGTTAAACCAACACGTATCCTATCAACCAAAGATAAAGGACCAAATTTCAATAATTCAAAGGGAGTATTCAGTCCATATAATTTTCCGTTTTGCATAAAACCAAAACTAGTCTCTTTCCAGTAAACTTCATTTATTAAACCTAACTCATCCAATACCCTCAAAAGGTGCTGATCACTTGGTAGCATACAATGATAGAAACGCTCAAGATATACACTTCGATACTGAAAAAATGTACCTAACCCACCAGTTTGGTCAGATGCTTCGTAAACAGTGACTCTTGCACCAGCTTTAGCAAGCCAATAAGCAACTACCAAGCCTCCGATTCCACCTCCGACGACAGCTACATTCCATGCCGAAGCAACGGAATTAATATTATTAGAAGCAGAAACGTCACGATTAACGCTACAGACTGAAGAATTATTCATGTTTAGATGTCGCTCTCCATGCCATAGGCAAAAAACCCCGCGTTAATGTAATTACGTAACGCCACATCGTACGGAGAATGCGCATTTTACTGGCTCCTTCTTTAAGATCATAACGAAGTACGAGCGGTACCTCTGAAGCTCGTGCATGCAACGTTCGTAAGTTCAACAATAATTCAAACATACAAGAGAAACCATTTTCTCGTATAAAATTATCACCAAAAGTTTTAATCAAATTACGGAGTGCTTCTGTCCGATAGGCACGGAACCCGCAGGTGTAGTCACGTACTCCAGGATAACGTACTAGAGTGCGAATACCGGCACTCGAAAGGTGACTTAAGAATACACGAAACGGTGGCACACCAATTTCCTGAGAACCTGGCTGAAACCGGGAAGCGATAACAACATCAAAACCTTCGTTTATTCGTTCTACCATAGTTCTTATTAATTCTGGATCCTGTGAATTATCAGCATCTAAAGTGATTACCACATCGCTGTTGTGTGCAGCCTTTTTGAGACCAGTACGCATCGCTGCACCAAGTCCCATATTTTGAGGGTGTTGAATTAACTCTATCGGCATATGCGTCGCTGCATCACGTACAATTTGTGCCGTTTGATCGACAGAACCATCATCTACTACTAGAATTTGGTAATTAGCAGACCACTGTTCCAAAGCTTTTTGAATGCGATGCAATAAAACAGGGAGATCTTTTTCTTCATTATACGCAGGCAACATCACTATAATTTTTTTATCTGGCATTTTTTTCTCCTTCCCTAATGATAACCATATCATCAACTACCAGGTTTGATTTCTAATAGATTTTTTCGAGTGGCTACAATTGCAGCATGCTCACCTACTGTTCGAACATCGAATAAATATGCAAAATAATTTAAGCATTTATTGACCAACGCAATTTTTTGCTCTCCCGTCATTTTCATTGATGGAAAGAATTTTAATCGAGGAACATCCTCGCCCCCAAGAAAATCAAGTGGGTGCAGCAATATCGAAGGTTCTACTTTGAACAATCGACATATCCATAACGCTGAATTAAAGTAAGCTTGTGCCAATGTTGTAGAGAATCCTGCTAAATACATCACATAACTTAAATGAATTGGGACACGAAAACCTGGAAAAGTTGTTACCGGTATTTCCAGTAAGGAAACGCCATCAAAACGCCAATAATAGGGTTTCAGTGGTCGAAATCCATCTTTCCAGCTACCGAATAAACGATTAAGGCGTTCGCGCTGCTCAGAATCAAATTGACCCGTTGCAAAATAATAAGCGCGTGCAATTGGACCAATAAAGCTTGGTAGTGAACTGGCATCGTAAGTGTACCCTCGCCGGGCAAGCACACGTAGCAACGTTGATGATTGGCTGTAACCAGGACCCCGAAAGCCAGTCGGCTTCTGACCTGTAGCTGTTTCAATATAGTGTTCAGCTTGCGCCAACTCTTGTTCAAGGTCGTGTTCGGAAAATAAATGCAACCACGGCTCATGGCGCAAGGAATGATTTCCTATCTCATGTCTAGCACTTGCGATTTGTGCTAATGCCTCTTTATTATATTCAAGCGCTGCATCCTGACCTACCACAAATACTGTGATGGATAGTTTGTGATCGGCGAGTACCTGGAGTATGCGTGGAACAACAACACTAAGATACGAAGGATAGGACTCCCATGCCGGATCTCCGTGCGTTTTCAGATAAGCCCATTCATTATCTAGATCTAATGACAAGCTTGCAATTGGCTTATTGCTCTGAGTAGGACGATGAGTTTGATCTATCATGCACTTTCCTTATTCAATGCAAAAAATTTGATAATGGCCGATGCAATTTTTTCTCCTGCATCACCTTTACCAAATGGATTATCTACTTTACTGGCTGCTTCAAACCATGATTTATCAGCTATAGTGGCCTCAAGCATTTCCTCAAGATGCTCCCCAGAATGACCAACCAGGCGGCCTACCCCACAATCTAGTACTTCTTGGCGCTCTGTCGTATCTCGCAAAATTAATAAAGGTTTGCCTAACGAAGGCGCTTCTTCTTGCACGCCTCCTGAATCAGAAACAATTATCCACGCTCTTGAGAGTAAATGTAAAAAATCTATGTAATCAAGTGGTTCTATACAATGAATCCGCTCTAAGCCTATAAATTCAGTATCGACTACTTTGCGCACAGAAGGATTAGGGTGCACTGGAAAAATTAACTCGATATCTTCATGACGTTCTATAAAACGTCGAAGTGCCTTTAGATGTGAAGTCATGACCTGACCAAAATTCTCTCGACGGTGTGTTGTAAGAACTATTAGACGCTTATTTGAAATACTATCAAGCAACTTAGAAAGTGGTGTGGAAGCTGAGGAATGAGCAAGAATATGCTGTAATGCATCTATCACTGGATTTCCTGTAAGCACGATACTTTTTTCCTGGATACCTTCGGTAAGTAAAATTTCGACATTCTTGGATGTCGCTGCAAAGTGAAGATCTGCCAATTGCGTTATAAGGCGGCGATTCATTTCTTCTGGAAATGGACTATGTCGGTTACCAGTCCGCAAACCTGCCTCAACATGAGCGACGGGTATACGTGTATAAAAAGCAGCTAATGCTCCAGCCGTTGCTGTAGTAGTATCACCTTGTACCAAGATTAAATCGGGTCGTTCGACTAGAAATAATCGTTCTAGTGCTTCAACAACCCTTACCAGTACTCCGCTTGGTGTTTGTCCTGGCGTCATGACAGCTAAATCATGGTCGATGTTAATTCCGAATTCATGTATGAATGGCCTTAACAAATCTGTATGTTGTGATGATGAAACAGTTATACTCCGTAAAACATCGCTGTGTCGTCCAATTGCCCAAATAACAGGAGCAAGCTTAATGATTTCTGGCCGCGTTCCAAATAATGTAAGAATTTTCTTAATTCTAACTGATGAAGTTGTCACAACTAACACCTCCTTCTGCAAAAAAATATTATTGTGCTGCGGGCCTTACGCTGATTCCTCCAGATCGAAACCAGCATATTGCTCCAATAACCATATAAGGTATATTTACGCAGCACGTGTATATTACCGATGCTGCAAAAGGAATCTGTGTTTCATTTAACGAAAAGGAAAATCCGAGTGTAAAGGCCAATTGTATAGTCCCCAACTGCGCTGGAGAAGATGGCAAAGTAAGTCCGATCACCATTAATATCCATACCGTAATCACCATCGAGAATGTCGCTTCGTACCCAACTGCAATGGCGCTTAGCCAGATTGCGGCGACGATAAATCCCCATTGAAATAGCGATAATAAAAAAGTATTAATCAAAGTTGATGCGCTTCCCAGTGCAGAAAAACCTACAAGACTGCGCTTAAGTTGCCCAATGATAATTTCAGAAAATTTTTCGGGTAAAAAGCGAGCTACCAACATTGCGAAATGCCTTCGGGTTTTTGAAGGAAAAAATAGCGATAACATTATTATTAAGCCTGCAATGACCATGAAAATGGCAACAAATCCAGCAGCGGTTACATATTCAGGAAGCTCAGGACTAATAATTAAAAGAATTCCAAATAATGTCACGACTACCATAAAGTCAAAAACTCTTTCTAATCCAATCGAAGCGAGAATGGCACTTGAAGCAATTCGCGATTTTCGACCTACCAAAGCTGATCTAAGTACTTCCCCCGAGTGCGCAATCATAAGATTAGCTGCAGTACCTATATAAACCGCAGAATGTAGCAGTGACATCTTAACCGGTGCTACCGGTCCAAGAATGACCGACCAACGCCAAGCTTTAATCAGCATAAAGAGCAAACTCACTGCAATAGTCATGAGAGCGGGCAATACCTTGACAGTGGCTAGGCTATCCAGTACGGAATCGGTATCAATACCCCGCAGCGAGAGCCAAAGAAAAATTAGCCCTATAACAATACCAATAATTGTCCATTTAAATTGATTTCTTATCGTCATGGGGTATTTTCTAATAATTATTGAGTTATCGATGTGATTTTAACAGGAAAGTTTGATTTATTATGTCAGTCATTTGTCCTTAAAACTGCAAAAGAAATTCTGTAATTTAAATAAAAAAGCTAATTTGTTTGGCAAAATCATCTAAACAAGTAATCGCATTTACGGCAATTCATTTGGAAACTGGATGGTTATAACTAAATAGTATATCAATAAAAAAATAATAACTTACTATCATGCTGTATTTTTTGATAAAAATCACATGAACTTCGAACGCAGTTGGGATTATATAACTCAACTTAAGCGATATTATTCTCAATCAATATTTGGGATCATGTACAACAAAACAAAATCGATCGAAGGAATCCCCGCCATAAGATATGATTCGGAGTGCAGCGAGAGACATAAATTGAAATGTTGCAAAGTTTTTTATTTTCTTTTTGACTACATATTTCAAGCTCTCTTAGTTCTTTCAAACTGACTGATTTTTATGGCTTCATAAATCAGGCTTAATGACGACCAAGAACACGACAGCAAATAAAATCAGTACTGGTAACTCATTAAACCAGCGATAAAATATATGTCCATAACGATTGCTGTCAGTTTTAAACGCAGCAACAAATTTTCCACAGTAATAATGATAAGAGATCAACACTACAACCAATACCAGCTTAGCATATAGCCAGTTACCAGAATATCCATAACCCAGCCAAAGCCATGTTCCAAAAAAAATGGTTAGTACCGCACCTGGTGTCATAATGCCATAATAAAGTTTGCGTTCCATGATTTTAAAACGCTCTTTACCTTGAATGTCTTCGCACATGGCATGATAGACAAATAAGCGTGGCAGATAGAATAATCCGGCGAACCAGGTGACCATGAAAATGATATGTAATGATTTTATCCAGAGCATGGCATATTAATATTAAATGTCATAAATTACTGTGATATTACAATGATAATTTTAACATTTTCCCTTGGCAGCAGGTGCAAATAGTATGCGCCAATAATTCTTTAACAAATAGAATATTGTGATGACTATAAAAAAACATTATCAATGCTTAGCTCAGAGACTGGAAGAAATTGCTCGTTTAAATGGCATTATGAATACGCTTGGCTGGGATCAGGAAGTGATGATGCCGATCGGAGCAAGTGAAGCGCGGGCTAAGCAAATTGCTACTTTGGCGGGTGTGATTCACGAGCGTGCAACCGATCCAGCATTAGGAGATTGCTTAAGTGCACTCAAAGATGGAATTTCAGAGCTGGGTGAGATTGAACGCTGTAACATTCGCGAAGCCCAACGTAGTTATGAACTGGAAACCAGAGTTCCCAAAAGATTGGTGCAAGAGTTAGCGGAACTAAGTTCGCGAGGTCATGGGATTTGGGTGGCAGCACGCCAAGAAAATAAATTTGCCGATTTTGCACCAGTGATTAAACGTTTTTTGAAGCTAAAGATCGAATGGGCGCAGTGTGTATCACCGGATTTGCTACCCTACGATGCGAATATTGATCTGTTTGAACGTGGTACGACAATGGCAACGATTACGCCAATTTTTGAGCGTTTAAAAGATGAATTGATTCCATTGATTCATATCATTCAACATCATACTCACCAGCCGGATACCTCGTTTTTGCAAGGTCATTTTGCACTGAACAAACAAGAAGCGCTGGCGCAAAAAATAAGCCGGGATATGGGTTTTAATTTTGAACAAGGACGCATAGATGTTTCGGTGCATCCGTTTTGTGGTGGCAGTCATCCTACTGATGTACGCATTACCACGCGTTATAAAACGAGTAATTTTGTAGAATCGCTTTACTCGGTAATTCATGAAACCGGTCATGCGCTCTATGAACAGGGACGTCCTCATGAAATGGGTGATTTGCCGGTTTCGGAATCGTTAACAATGGGGCTTCACGAATCGCAGTCACTGTTTTGGGAGCGCATGATTGCACAAGGCAAACCATTTTGTTTGTACTACTTTGAAATAATTCGTGCATTTTTTCCCGATAGCTTTAAATCTGTTAACGCAGATTTATTTTATCGTGCAATCAACGTTTGCAAACCAGATTTTATTCGAGTGGAGGCGGATGAGATCACTTATCCGTTACATATTATTTTGCGCTACGAAATTGAGAAAGGGTTGTTTGAGAATTCTCTGCAAGTTAATGATTTACCTCATATATGGAATGAATTGATAAGGAAATACTTAGGTATTCAACCACCCAGCGATAGGCTTGGGGTATTACAAGATTCTCACTGGAGTGGAGGAGCTTTTGGGTACTTCCCATCCTATACTTTGGGAGCAATGTACGCTTGCCAATTTTATAAGACTTTGCTGAGTGAGCAACCAGATACCGAGAAAAATATTGCAGAAGGGAATTTTTTGCCAATTAAGACTTGGTTAAATGAGAAGATTCACCGTCAGGGTAAGCTCTACACGACCGAGGAGCTCGTCCGGCGCGTTACCGGCGAAATGTTGGCGCCAAGTTATTTCATTGATTATTTGAAGAAAAAATATGGCGAAATTTATGGCGTTAAATTTACTTGACTTGCTTTTTTAAACTTGCATGCGTCCTTGGTTGTTTTCCAACCATTTTTTTACACGGTTGGCATCGCCGATGCGGGTATTTTTACCCCAGGAGTTCAGTAGAACAATGACAACTGGTTGTCCTGAAATATTAGCTTGCATCACTAAACAACGTCCGGCTTCATTGAGATAACCCGTTTTGGAAACATTAATAGCCCAATTTTGATTGTGTACTAAACTGTTGGAGTTAACATATTGTAGTTGTATGCGTTTATTATCAGGTGATACTGAATGCTTTGAGGTGGTTGAGAATTTACGAATAGTCGTATAATGATTGGATGCTTTTACCAATTTCGCTAAATCCAATGCGGTAGCCACATTGCCACTATTCAAGCCGGTAGCGTCAACAAAATGGCTATTCAACATGCCAAGTTTCTTGGCTTTAAGATTCATGGCGTTAACAAACGCTTTTGTGCCGCCCGGATAACTGCGGCCAAGCGCAGCAGCAGCACGATTTTCAGAAGACATTAAGGCTAATCTCAGTAACTCATGACGTGGATAGCTGCTACCAACAGACAATCGAGAAGAGGTATATTTTAACTTGTCGACATCGGCATTGGTAATGATTATTCGTTCATTGGCGGGTAGGCGCGCATCAAGAACAACCATTGCTGTCATCAACTTGGTTATGGAAGCGATGGGCATCACCTTATCGGCATTCTTATCATAGATGATATGGTCATTATGTGCATTGAAGACTATTGCGGCTAGCGATTTAATTTCCGGGCTGTTTTTAGCATAGAGGCTGTCAGAATAAAAAAATACGATGCAAAGTATCAGAATTATTTGTTTCATACTTTCTTACTCCGATAACAAATTATTTGTGTTGGGTCAATTTTGAAATTTTGAGCATGCAGAAATTTAACTAAAATCATTCCAGCATCTGAAATAAGAATCCTACAAAACTGCTATATAATTTCAGCCTTATAATCTTACTATAAATTTGAATCGATTTTAATAAAATTAAGTGGCAGTAAATTATTTATTTATAATAAGTTATAAATATCTCCTAAGAATTTTCATTAATAGATATATTGCAACCGACTGATAGTAGTGTGTTTTATATGCCTCATTGATTTTCTTGTTTCGGCTTGCTTAATTTCCCATGCAAAAATTAGCTCCACCATTATTACGCTTTCTACGCTTCATTCGCTTACTTTCACATGTTGTTTTAGGATTACTGCAATCCATCTTTTATCCACACGTCTCATTACATACTCAAAGGCATATGATGCAGAATTGGGCGATTGGTTTGCTAACTATTCTTAATATTAAATTACATTGTCACGGTAAGTTGCCAGGTATAGAAATTCCGCGTGCATTACTTGCTGCCAATCATGTGTCTTGGTTGGATGTTTGTGTATTAATGGCGACCTGTCCAACTCGCTTTGTTGCTAAAACAGAAATCAGCCGTTGGCCTGTACTAGGTTTACTTTGCAGAAATGTAGGCACCTTATTTATTGAACGGTCAAAGCGTAGCGATACCATGCGTATCAATCAACAAATCAGTGATGTTTTGGAGGTAAGTGAGCGAGTTGCCGTATTTCCAGAAGGAACCACGACTAATGGCAAGCAATTGAATCACTTTCATGCATCCTTGTTGCAATCGGCAATTACAGCAGGCGCATTATTGTATCCAGTTGCAATTTGCTACCGAACAGCCGCCGGCAGCATTTGCGAAGAGGCGGCGTATGTTGATTCCTCCTTAATTGTATCGCTGCAAGCAATACTGCGTCAAACTAGTATTACTGCAGATGTAACTTTTATTGAACCGATTCAATGTGGCATGAAAAACCGTAGAGAACTTGCGCGATTAGCGGAAAAAGAAATTGCAAACACGTTGTCGCTGCCTATTTCTCACAAGCAAACTGGAAAACCTTTCGATCTTCCAATCGTATAGCAGTTAACTTTCTTCCCCATACACATCCAGTATCTAACGCAATCAAATTGTCGGTGAGCTGCAATCCTAATGCCGACCAATGTCCGCAAATAATAGTATGAGTTTTGCTTGATCGTTGAGGATGATTGAACCACGGCAGAAAACCGGATGGAATGGATTTTAGATCAGCTTTAAATTCGAAATTCATCTGACCTTCAAGCGTGCATACACGCATCCGTGTCATGGCGTTGATAATGACTCGTAAACGAGCATAACCAGTCCATCCATCCTGCCAATAATCAGGTTGATTGCCATACATATGGGTAAGAAATTCAACAGCATTGTCGTGGCACAATGCGCTCTCAACTTCGTAAGCCAATTGCTGTGCCTGTATGATCGACCAGGATGGCAATAAGCCAGCATGTACCATGGCATAATCATCTTCGGCATGGAATAATTTTTGGCACCGCAACCAATTCAATAGCTCATTTCGATCAGGCGCGCTCAGAATGGATTGAAGTGTATCGCTGTGACGACCTTTTGATATCCCTGCCGCAACTGCTAATAAATGCAGATCATGATTGCCCAATACCATCATCACCGAATCTTCGGCTTGCTTAATATACCGCAATAAGGATAACGAATCCGGACCGCGATTAACGATATCTCCAACCAGCCACAGTTTGTCGTACGTTGGGTTAAACTGAATGATATCAAGCAATTGCCGAAATGCCATGTAGCACCCTTGAAGATCGCCGATTGCATAAGTTGCCATAGTGGAAGATGCTAGACGAATGCCCGTTACTTGATTATTAACGTAAACCAAGCACGTCTTGCATATCAAAAAGACCACTCGGTTTATCTGCTAAAAAACGTACCGCACGTAGTGCTCCCATCGCAAAGGTCATGCGGCTGCTTGCCTTATGCGAAATTTCTACACGTTCGCCAATTCCCGCAAACATCGCTGTATGATCTCCAACGATATCACCCGCACGAATCGTTGCAAATCCGATGGTGTCGGGTTTTCGTTCGCCAGTGATCCCTTCCCGGCCATAAACCGCGACACTACTCAAATCTCTTTTGATTGTATCCGCAATGACTTCACCCATTCGCAACGCGGTACCGGAGGGTGCATCAATTTTGTGACGATGGTGGGCTTCAAGAATTTCAATGTCGTATCCTTCATTAAGTACTTTTGCAGCTATTTCCAACAGTTTGAAAGTAACATTAACGCCGACACTCATATTAGGTGCGAATACAATGGCGATATCGTTCGCGGCAGCTTTAAGTTGATCTTTCTGTTCGATTGAAAAGCCGGTTGTGCCAATGACCATTTTGACTCCCGCTTCACGGCAAGTGGCAAGGTGCGCAAGCGTACCTTCCGGACGAGTAAAGTCGATCAAATAATGGCAGTTCTTCAGTGCATTCTCAAAATCGCTGACAATTGGAACACTACAGCGAGTACCGACTAGCTCGCCGGCGTCTTTTGACAAATAGGGACTACCAACTCGCTCCAAGGCAGCGGTAAGTTGCATGTCAGGTGCTTGTGTAACAGCTTCCAGTAATGTGCGTCCCATACGTCCTGAACTTCCTGCTACTGCAATCTTTTGAATGATCATTTTATACCTGCCATGGTTAGTTTAGAATTTACAAGAGAACATTAGGAATGATAATGTTACTTTTCTAATGCTGCATTGGGTTGAGTTTTTTCTGTTTCGGGGATGGTTTCTACAGGCTTGGGATCGATAGGGTTCTTCGAAAAACTGAGATGATTTTCAATATTCACTAGCATGTCGTTTTCAAAGTAAATAGTCAACCGCTTTTGTTCGATCAGATTCCCTTTTTCACGTAATATATATACATAATCCCAACGATTATCGTGAAAGGTATCGATAATTAATGGCGATCCCAAGACAAAAAGAACCTGTGATCTTGTCATTCCTGGTTTGAGTTTCTCCAGCATTTCCTCGGTAACGACATTGCCTTGCTGAACATCGATCCGATATAGAATCGAAGGAAAATAAGAACATCCTGCCAAGGCAAGTAAAATAAACAGTAAGGCAGTTTTTACAGCCATTTTATTGATATTATATATTTCCAAAGTAAGCAGAGCACTATATGATACAGCAAATCATTATTTGAACAGAGACAACCATGAGTAATTCCGGCGATCTAAAGAATATAGACCTCAAGAATAGTGGCCTTAAGACTACTTTACCGCGACTGAAAATATTAAATTTATTTGAGCAAAGTAGTATACGTCATTTATCTGCCGAAGATGTCTATAAAGAATTGCTCAATGAAGGTGAAGATATCGGACTGGCGACCGTTTATCGGGTACTCACACAATTTGAGCAAGCCGGCTTACTGGAGCGGCACCACTTCGAGAGCGGAAAAGCGGTATTTGAACTTAAGCGCGATGGTCATCACGATCATCTGGTTTGTCTTCAGTGCGGTAGAGTGGAAGAGTTTTATGACGCGGAAATAGAACAACGTCAAATATCCATTGCTATGGATCGTGGATTCAAGTTGCAGGAGCACTCATTATCTCTTTATGCAGATTGCATTAAACCTGCTTGCCCTCATCGAAAATAGAAAATGCTAGTACATGCGTTCAGCTATACGGAAAAAGTTAAACTTTTCATGCTGTACGGATTGAATTGTAAGTACAAATTTGTTGGAATTGTCGTGTTATTCGGTATAGCTTGTTCTGGGCAAGTTATCTACGCATACACCGAGCCGTTTAATGAATGTATCGCTAAAATAGGTGTGTTGGCAAAAGCTGAAGGTATTTCCGAAAAAACCATTCAACAAGTTCTCAGTAAAGCCAAGTACAATCAGCGTGTAATTGAATTAGATCGACGTCAGCCTGAATTTACACAAACTTTTGCTAATTACTTTAATTCCCGTATTAATGAAGAGCGTGTTCAGCGTGGTCGCGAATTGTTAGCTCGGCATCGCTCTATACTCAATAAAATTCAACAAGAAAGCGGTATTCCATCGCAATACCTGATTTCATTTTGGGGTTTAGAAACAAGTTATGGCAGCAATTTCGGTGACTGGCCCGTCGCAGATTCGCTCGCCACACTTGCCTGCAATCCGCGGCGTAGCAATTTTTTTACACAAGAATTGTTAAATGCGTTGCGAATTGTCGATGCGGGTGATATTTCGCCTGAACGTATGGTAGGTTCGTGGGCAGGTGCCATGGGACATATGCAGTTTATGCCATCTACTTTCCTACAATACGCTAAAGATATTGATGGTGATGGCCGCCGCGATTTATGGGGCAGTATTGCCGATGCTTTTGGATCAGCTGCCAATTTTCTACTTCATTTGGGTTGGGTGCCAGGGTTGGATTGGGGGTATGAAGTTCGGCTACCGCCAAATTTTGACTATTCACTGGCAAGAAGAGATCATATGTTAAGCATGGCTGAATGGGCTGAATTGGGCGTCACGTCAGTTTCTAACAATGCATTAACTTCATCAGAACAGCGGGCTGCAGTAATTGTTCCTGGCGGTTATAAAGGACCTGCTTTCCTGGTTACTAAAAACTTTTATGTCATAATGCGCTGGAATCGGTCAGAATTTTATGCGCTATCAGTAGGGCATTTAGCTGATCGCATTGCTGGTGCAGCTGCCTTGAACCGCCTCCCGCCAGCCGATAACATAAAGATAACGCGTGAACAAGTGAGGCAACTGCAACTTGATTTATTGGCCCTCGGTATTGATGCGGGTGAAGCCGACGGTGTTATGGGTTCTTCAACTCGCCAAGCAATTAGTCGATTTCAGCAAAGAACGCAGCGCATTGCAGATGGGCATCTGGATGCCGCATTGTTAATTGCAGTTCGCGAGGCTGTCAGAACATTAGCCCACACCCAGTAAAAAGTAAGCCAAAACAAGTATTTCATACGTCAGCGTATATTTTTTACAGATCGATTGCTAAACGGCTAATAAGTGTTTAATCGCTTCTTGTTCGGCGATCAATTCTTGATAGCTTTGGTCCATTCTTTCTTTATCTTGTTGACTGATATCCAGTCCCTGCACAATTTTATATTGACCATCTTTGCATGTGGTAGGGAAACTGAAAATCACTCCGCTGGGAATTCCGTAACTTCCATTGGAAAGTACCCCCATTGATACCCAATTATCTTCTGCCGTACCAAAAAACCAATCCTGCATATGATTGATAATGGCATTGGCGGCACTGGCGGCACTCGATTTTCCATGACGAGCTTCTATAATGGCCGCGCCACGTTTTTGAACAACTGGAATAAAATGGTTTTCTATCCATGCGGAATCTTTTAGTAAGGCAGTTACATTTGTGCCTTCGACAGTAGCATGGCTTAAATCCGGAAATTGTGTACTCGAATGATTTCCCCAAATGATCATTTTTTTGACTTGCGCCACCGATACCCTTAATTTCAATGCAACTTGAGACAGTGCTCGATTATGATCCAATCTCAACATAGCTGAGAAATTGTTAGGATCGAGATCGGGAGCATTTTTCATAGCTATAAATGCATTGGTGTTGGCAGGGTTGCCAACAACCAGTACTTTAACATTACGTTTGGCAACCGCGTTAAGCGCTCTGCCTTGTTCAATGAAAATTGGCCCATTGGCAGCAAGCAGATCCTTACGCTCCATATTTTCACCACGCGGTCGGGCACCTACTAGTAAAGCGACATCAGCATCATTGAACGCAACTTCTGGGTTGTCGGTGGTAATAATTTCCGTTAATAATGGAAAAGCACAATCATATAATTCCATGACGACGCCATCAAAAAATGGTTGCGCCTCTGTAATGTCATGTAATTGCAATATAACAGGTTGATCATTACCAAACATATCACCTGCTGCAATGCGATACAACAAGTTATAACAGATCTGTCCAGTTGCTCCGGTAACAGCAATACGAATCGGCAATTTCATTTTTTCCAATCCTCTAGAAGCCACCCCAACAAATTGACAAAACTGGCGGCAATATGGGAAAAAGCGTTTGAATTATACTTGCAATCAAACTCTCCCGAAAGGGTGCGCGTTGAGATGCTCTTATCTGAGGATCCCATAAATGAATAGTAAAAAATGCTGTCGCTATAGCTCAAGCCATTGTATTGAGATAGGTTCATAAGCATTTAGAATTTGATATCATTCATTGAGCTTACTAAAGAAATTTTCAGCCATCGAGTAAAACATTTAAATCAATTGATTCGGTATAGAGTTAAATCGAATGCGCAGCATTACGCGCTTTTTTTAATGCCATGGATCGCTCAATAGTATTCTGGAACGCGGCTTTTTATTCTGAGATAGCATACTGAATCGAATAATTCCATATCAGATGGTTATTTGTTTTCTGATTTGAATATAGGTAGATATTTTTTCTGAAGTCTCTGGCTTGGCCAGGAGGTACAGTTATATAAACATTTTCTTTTTGTTCAGAGACAATCACACATCCGCTTTCAGTGAAATCCTTGCACTCTTTCGCAGAAAGATTTAATAACAAACCATTCAAAACATATTTTTCGGAATGATTGAAAATACGTCCTGTCATTTCATAGTCGAAGCTATCCTCTATTTGTTTAAATGATATATTTTCTAAGGCAAGCTCAGAAGGATGAATTCTATCTTTTACTCTGCCTTTGTCATATTCTTGATATTGCCAAGCCATTAAGCCAATTGATATGCCTACCAAAGCTAGAGTTATTGCAAACTTTCTGAAACGCGCCGAGACAACAATCAGGATTAAAATTAAAATTCCCAGAAACCATTTCATAATTTACTTTCCTACTTCCAAAAACTTCCTGTGATTATTATTTAGAATATAAACATTGAAATATTTTAATTCACTCATAGAAGGCATTTTTTAACTTTCAAATGATGTGATAAGTGGGATGTCTAATTTTGAAGCATGCATACTATCCAGCCTGCAGAATACCTGAATTGAAGCGAGGAATACAAACCATTTTCTAGCTATATCGTTAAATTACCATTCTGCAGTTTCAATTTAATTATGGAAAATAAGTTTCAGTGGTGTAAATAGAAAACTATACATACGCTTGCTTAATCGAATATGTTAATGGCTGATTTTATACTGATTATTCATTTCCTTTACGTGCTCTTTGTAACCATGAGTTTGCCAATTATTTGGCTAGGCGCGTGGTTTAAGTTGGCGTTTGTCAGAAATCCTTGGTTTCGTTATTTGCATCTTGCCGCTATTTTATTTGTGGTGCTTGAATCCATAGCTGGAATTGCCTGCCCGTTAACTGTCTGGGAAAATGCATTGCGTCAGGTTGAAACTGATAACAGCTTTATTCAGGGATTGTTGCAGCAGATCATATTTTATGATGTTCCTGAGAATATACTTACGATCGTTTATATTTCATTTGCCGGGCTGGTTGCGATAACCTTCAAATGGATACCGCCGGATTGACAATTGGCTGATTAGCCTGAAATTATCGAATTATCATTGATTTCTTCTGTGTTAGATATCAGTATCTCTTCAATGGTAGGTTCAAATGTTTCTTCATCAAATGCGATATCGCCGTCACTTGTGGGCTTACCGTGTGCCTTTAAATTATAAAAATCGTAACGAGTAGTATCGGCTAGATGCGAAAGCTGAATATTTTGGATAGACCGGAACATGGTCTCCAAGCGACCAGGGAATTTTTTATCCCACTGTTGCATCATTTCTTTAATGGCCTGACGTTGCATATTTTTTTGTGATCCACACAGATTGCATGGAATGATAGGAAATTCAGCAAGTTCTGCATAAGCGGCCAAATCCTTTTCTTTGCAATAGGCTAGAGGTCGGATAACAATATGCTGCCCATCATCGCTTACCAATTTGGGCGGCATCGCTTTAAGCTTTCCTCCGTAAAACATATTCAAAAACAAGGTTTCAAGAATATCATCACGGTGATGACCTAAAGCTATTTTTGTGGCACCCAGTTCTCCAGCAACGCGATAGAGCACACCGCGGCGTAAACGGGAACAAAGACTGCATGTGGTTTTTCCTTCGGCAATGACACGTTTAACAACGCTATATGTGTCTTGTTCTACAATGCGGAAAGGCATGTCAATGCTGGTTAAATAGCCCGGTAACACTTGCTCGGGAAAGCCGGGTTGTTTTTGATCCAAATTAACCGCTACTAACTCAAATGGTAGCGGTGCGTGTGCTTGTAGATTGCGGAGAATATCCAGCAAAGCATAACTATCTTTACCGCCAGACAAACATACCATGACCCGATCACCCGCTTCAATCATGTTGAAATCTGCGATAGCGGTTCCTACTAAGCGCCTTAAACGTTTTTGCAGCTTATGATTATTGTATTGTTGTTTTTTTTGCATGAGTTCTATGAAACGGCAAGAAGAAAATGTTCAAGTGCAAGCAGCAAGCGCATAATGGATCATCTGGCAGAATATTAGACAAAAGCTGGGGAACAATTTAGCATGGCTATATTCTAATTTGCGGTAGAAAATGGGTTCGAGAAATTTTTAGGATAATCCTATGAGCAATTTTGGTTTAATTATACCACTGGTAACGCTGGTCTCGCTCTCAACCAATAGTTTTTCGGGTGCAATTGATTCTAACCATGAAACAGATATTGGCAAACCAGGTGATGTTAGCAAGGTTTCCCGGACAATCAAATTGACTCAGGTGGATAATATGTTTTTACCTGCAGAGATTGCTGTACGTGAAGGTGAAATTATCCGGTTTGTTATAAAAAACGGTGGCAATAAGAAGCATGAAATGATGATTGGCTCAATGACTGATCTGAAAAAAATTGCTAAAGCTCGACGTATGTTTCCTAATCAGGAACATACAGAAGCACATCTAGTACAACTTGAACCTGGTGAGCAAAAAGAGTTGATTTGGCAATTTACCAGTACGGGAACAATAGATTTTGCCTGCCCATTGCCAGGTCATTTTAAGAAAATGCGTGGGAAAATAACTGTGGAGAAAAAATGAAAATACGAAGGAGTTCCTTACTCGCTGTTTTTATTATGGTGTTTGGTCTACTAGGTATATCCATGCAGGCAGCCGCAACGGCTACTGTGGATGTATATAAAAGTCCGACGTGCGGATGCTGTGATAAATGGGTGGATCATATGCGAGAGCACGGATTTACTGTGAAAACACACGATATTGGCAATAAAGAGATCAGAAAGAAATCCGGAATAGCTGATTCACTCGGGTCTTGCCATACCGCGTTAGTCAATGGATACGCTATTGAAGGACATGTGCCGGCACCCGATATCTTGCGGCTATTGAAAGAAAAACCCAAAGCCTTAGGCTTGTCTGTTCCTGATATGCCTCATGGAACACCTGGCATGGAAGGTGCTCGCAGTGATCCCTATAATGTGCTCTTGATCAAAGAGCGCGGCGAGGAACGTAAAGATACGACAATTTATAACCGGTATGATCCATATGCTAAAAGAACACAGCAACAAGCAGAACAATCGCAGTCTGCACCTAAATCGGAAAATAATTCAATTATGCGTTTAAAGTAAAGTGATTAATATTCTTTATGATAAATCGTAATGGCTGGGCACTGAGTGTTTTCGTTTTGTTATTGGGATGCGGCGACTCCGTGTCTCCTCGTATGTTATCCGGACAACCTCAAATAAATAGCAAAACGGGATTGATTGAACGGAATTTTGATCAAGCGCAAATTAAACGTGGCGAAGCGGTATATGTTGCGAATTGCACGGGTTGTCATGGACCTAATGGCGCCGGTACACCGGATTGGCGCAAACCGAATGCAGATGGAAAATATCCGCCCCCTCCCTTAGATGGAACTGCTCATGCTTGGCATCATTCCACAGAGGTCTTGAGAAAAACCATACTTAAAGGCACCCCTCCAGAGATCGGCTCAATGCCAGCCTGGGAAGGGAAACTCAATGAGCATCAGGTCGACGATGTCATTGTATGGATAAAGTCTTTGTGGTCTGATGAAATTTATGATACCTGGTTTAAGAATTTTGAGAATAATCCATAGTTCATTGATTTTAAGAAAGTATTTGATGGTATTTGTTAGCTTTTGTGTCACTACAGGATAAATCATTGAAAATTTATTCGGTGGGTGGCTCCGTTCGCGATGAATTGCTGGGGTTGCCCGTTAAAGATCATGATTATGTTGTCGTAGGCGCTTCGCCCGAACAAATGGTAAGTTTAGGGTATCGACCGGTAGGTAAGGATTTCCCTGTTTTCTTGCATCCCGAAACTCATGAACAATACGCACTGGCTCGAACTGAGCGGAAGGTTTTTCGTGGTTATAAGGGATTTGAAGTTTTTACCTCGCCTCAAGTTACTCTGCAGGAAGATTTAGCTCGACGCGACTTAACTATCAATTCCATCGCTAAAGATGAAGCTGGCAATATCATTGATCCCTTTAATGGCGTTGCAGATTTAGAGGCCGGTATACTACGCCATGTCAGTCCAGCTTTTTGTGAAGATCCCGTTCGTATCCTGAGAGCAGCCCGTTTTGCAGCGCGTTTCAATTTTCATATGGCGCCAGAAACATTGGTGTTAATGCGCGAGATGGTGCATAGCGGGGAAGTGGATGCGCTTGTGCCGGAGCGTGTTTGGCAAGAGACTGCGAGAGGATTGATGGAGAATAAGCCATCCAGAATGTTCTATATTTTGCGCGAATGTAGTGCATTAGCACGAATTATGCCGGAAGTGAATGTATTGTTTGGTATTCCGCAACCGGCGTATGCGCATCCGGAAATTGATACCGGCGTGCATATCATGCTTGCAATCGATTATGCTGCATCACGAAATTATTCACTGGCTACGCGTTTTGCAGTATTAACGCATGACTTGGGTAAAGGTGTGACACCACCCGAGGAATGGCCGCGTCATATTGGCCATGAGGCGCGTAGCGCCGAACTGGCCAAAGATTTATGCCAGCGGATTCGTGCACCTAAAGACTGCCGAGATCTTGCTTTACTGGTTGCTCGCTATCATGGAGATGTCCATCGCGCCGGAGAACTCAAGTCATCTACCATTGCGGATATGCTGCAAGCCCTCGATGCTTATCGAAAACCTCAAAGATTCAAAGAATTCTTGCAAGCCTGCGCTTGTGATTATTATGGACGGCCTGGAAACATAGGGAAACCTTATCCCCAATCAGAACGATTGCAAAAAGCATTGCTTGCGGCTCAGAACGTGGATGCTGGCGCAATTGCACAGGCTTTACGTAACAAAATCTCAGATCCTAATGCTTTACCAGCAGCAATTAATTCTGAATTGCGTATAGCGCGGATATCCAAAATAGCCACCGAGCTGGTTTAATAAAATAGTTCATGCAAATATTCGATGCAATAGGGATTTGTATGAATTGCTGTCTTATTTTTAGCAAATCAGTATCTTGTAAACTGATATTTGTACCCCGCAGAATTAGAAATAACGCTTGCAAAACGATCTAAATAACAAAAAAGAATATTATTCTAATTAAATAATATTTTTATTTATATCTAACCAATGCTATTGTTCGCACCCATTGAAATTGATACCTGTTATGGAAAGTAAATGCGTGCCGATGTAGAAGCGAATATTGTTATTAATGTCGCTATCCAGTGGTTAGTTGAAGAAGTTATTGAGTAAATTTTGCATCCGCTGGTAGTATCGGATGAGGTTTAGTCAAAACTTTCATCGATTACGGCGAGATACACAAATCGGAAGTCAAGAAGAATCAGAGTGTAAGCCGTCATAGTTGCAGGGGGCAGTCATGACAGGTAACGCTCAAGCCAATCAATTGTATGCAAAATTATTTCTGGCCTAATAATAAGATGTTAAATAATAACTACCTGTCGAGGCTGTTGATGGGGAATTGTTGGAGAAACTGCTAAGGAGAACAAATTGAATTTAAGATGTTTTTTTTTACATATTTTTACATTGAGTTTTTTCATAGCTAATTTCTCGCTAGCTTCAGCACAAAATATTGTTGTAGAAGAAAATGAAATAATGTCATCGCGTGCCGTCCAGGTTGTTCAATCCAACTCTCCCATATCCAGAAAAATGGAAAGTGAATTAGGTGATCAATCTATCAAACTGCCAGCCATTGTCCCAGAATCAAAAAAGGACGCCAAACTGGATACTAATAAACCGACTAGTTATTACCGTCGATCCGATAGCTATGCTACCAACCCTGAATCAGATCCACCGCGCTATGTGCGCCGGCTAAGCGATATTGGCGTTGAGCATTTCAAAGATATCACATGGCTGGATATCGGTTTGGAGCACCGTACCCGCTATGAATGGCGCAATAATGACATACGACGCATCGAAGGAGGGGAAGACAATCCGATATTTTTACGTCATCGTGCTTGGCTCGGAATTAGGGATATTTTGGATCCATTCCGTTTCGCCGTTGAATTCCAGGATTCACGGGTATATAACAATAAACATGCCATTACTGACCAGGAAAGAAATGAATACGATCTGATCAATGCGTACGGTGAGCTCTATTTCAAAAAAGGGCTGGGAGTCGATGATCGAGGACAGGATCGGCCGGTTCGGTTTCGCGTTGGACGGCTAGCATATGAAACCACAGACCGGCGCTTTATTGCACGCAACGAATGGCGTAACACCACTAATTCTTTCGAAGGGTTTCGCCTGAATCTTGGACGGGAAGCCAATGATTGGGAATTGGATTTATTTGGCATGCAACCGGTGCGGCGTTTGCAAACTAGGTTTGATGAGGCCAACGATCATCTATGGTTCTTTGGCGCGATTGGTCATTGGCGCAAATGGTCTGATATTGTCACAATCCAACCGTATTATATGGGTCAGAAACAGACTGCTGATCCCAATGGTTTTACCGCCACCAATAGGCTAGACCGGGAAATTCATATGCCAGGGTTTCGCGCTTATGGCAAGGCGGGCAATTTATTTGATTTTGATGTCAGCTATAACCACCAGCTGGGCTTTAGCGGACCCTTAAGGCAAGATGCGCAGAGTTATACCGTTGAAATCGGTCGAACCTTCAATCATCCCTGGAAACCCCGGTTAATGGGCTTCTATGGTTATGCCAGTGGTGACCGTGATCCCAATGATGGCGAAGATAATCGTTTTGATCGTTTCTTCGGATTTGCGCGCCCTTGGTCTGCAGATCATTATGTGATTTATGAAAATCTTAAAGCTCCCAAAATCAGAATGGATCTCCAGCCAACTCAAAAACTAGGATTTGAACTCACTTATGCTTGGTATTTCTTAGCTAGCAAGCGCGATCGCATGTTCGATATTCTCAATGGCAACATTAGTAATACTGAACCGGATCCGGGATTTAATCGCGATCGTACCGGACAAAGCGGTGATTTTGCCGGTCATGCATTGGAAGGGCGCATACGCTACCAGGTTACACCCAGAATTAACACGATTTTAGGTTATACTCATTTTACAGCAGAAGATTTTGTAAAAAACCGTATTGCAGCTAGTCCTTCATGTGCTAGCACTCATGCGCATACTTGCGTTGATCATCGTTCGGGTGACACCGATTTCCTTTATTTTGAGGTATTGATCAGTCTGCTTTAAATGATCTTAAATTTTTATTGGAGGAAAATCATGGCTTTTAAAACATGGTTGATAACAAGTTTATTAGCAGCATGTTTTTTCATTAGCAATAATGTCCTAGCGGAAAAAACCTTACTCAATGTTTCTTATGATCCAACCCGTGAGTTGTATCAAGAATTTAACGCTGCTTTTATCAAATACTGGCAGGAAAAGAACAACGAAAAAGTAATCATCCAACAATCTCATGGCGGTTCAGGCAAGCAAACAAGATCCGTGATTGACGGTTTGCAAGCCGATGTCGTCACCCTGGCCTTGGCCGACGATATCAATTCCATTGCTGATGCCAAGCTATTACCGGAAGATTGGCAGAAGCGCTTAGCGCTTAATAGCACACCCTATACTTCAACTATCATTTTTTTAGTTCGTAAAGGCAATCCCAAGCAAATTAAAGATTGGGATGATTTAGCGCGCCCGGGTGTATCGGTCGTTACACCGAACCCCAAAACTTCCGGAGGTGCAAAATGGAATTATCTGGCAGCATGGGAATATGGCAAGCGGCATTTTGGCGCCGATAAAGTAAAAGAATTCGTTAGAAACATCTACAAAAATGTACTGGCTCTGGATTCTAGTACGCGTGGCTCGACCGCAACATTTGTGGAGCGGGGTATTGGTGATGTATTAATCAGTTGGGAGAAAGAAGCGTTTCTGGTGCTCAAAGAACAGGGTATGGATAAATTCCAAGTGGTCATTCCATCGTTGAGTATTCTGGCCGAACCGCCTGTTGCTGTCATTGACGAAGTCGTTGACAAAAAAGGCACACGCGAGGTTGCTGAAGCTTATCTTGAATATTTGTATTCTGAGGAAGGTCAAGAGATCGCTGCCAAGCACTTTTATCGTCCAAATAATACCAAGATAGCAGAGAAACATGCCAGCAAGTTCCCCCAAATCGAATTGTTCAAGATCGACGATGCTTTTGGCGGTTGGAAAAATGCGCATAAAACGCATTTTGCCGATGGCGGTACGTTTGATCAAATTCATTTAGAGTGAATTCTCGACAGTACACAGACAAATTTTATGACCTTCTAGGCGATATGCGGTGCGTGTGACAACGGTTCCGCAACGCCGTTGGCAAGAATAAAAACACGATCAGCGGCATTGATCACTGCCGGTTGATGTGAAACTGCAATAATTGTGAGATTGCTCGATAATTTTTGCAGTGTTTCGCAGATAGTTCGCTCGCTTTCTGGATCCAGAGCGCTAGTAGGTTCATCAAGGATTAGAAATGATGGATTGTGTGCGAGTGCGCGGGCGATCGCAATACGTTGCCTTTGTCCGCCAGAAAGCAATCCGCCACGTTCCCCTACAACAGTTTGCAGACCTTCTGGAAAAGCGTTGACAAAATCCCATGCGCCGGCTTGGCGTAACGCCCGTTCTGCATCGTCAGTCGTAAGTGCCGGCTCTCCGACGAGAATATTGTTCATTACCGTATCATGCAACAAAATAGTATCTTGCGATACATAACCAATCATGTGGCGCCATTGGCGCAGATTGATGTCGTGCAAAGATATGCCATCGATTTGAACTTCTCCTGCTTGCGGTTCCGTTAATCCGCATAGTAGATCAAGCAGAGTGCTTTTGCCGACACCGGATGGCCCCATTACCGCGGTGAATGAGTTGATGGGTATTTCAATGTTCAAATCTGTGAAAATGGATTTTTGACCATAATCAAACTTGACATGTTTTAGATTGATACCTTGTTGCAATGTTGGTGTAAGTGTTCCAGTTGCTCTTTCAGAAGCTGCGCGGGCATCTTCGGCAGCTTTGCGCAGAGCCCAGTAGGCGCTTTCTTGCGCGGCGAGCTGCTGGTGCCGGCGCTGAGTTTTATTCAACAATCCCAAGATGCGCGTGAGCAGGAAAACCATCAACATCACTTCCGGTAGTGATAATTCCCAAATTACCAGTGCGATATACAAACCACTGGCAGTGAGAGCAGCGAGGATGGGTTCTTGCAATGCAGTTAATGCGGCCCTGTTCATCACTTCGCGACGGGTGGCCTTTTCCAGTTGCTGTGTTTGCTCGCGCAAAATGGCATCGGCTACATTATCCCGTGCCATGGCTTTGAGGGATTTTACCGAACTTAATACATCGGACAGATAAGTTAATAGATAGCGCAGCAAATGAGTTTGCTTTGTGCCTGCGCGGCGAGTTGCGCTGACCAGACGATTGAGCACGACTAATAAGAACAAGCCGATGACTAGCGAAGCGAGTGTTGCTTCCCAAGAGATGAATAATGCCACGATGGCATACACCAGTACTTGAATGGCGAGTGCCAGGACGTTTACGCTATGTTCGAAACCGTTGGCCGCACGATAGGCTTCGGAAGCAATCGAGTTCGCCAATGAACCGACCGGCTGGCGCAAATAATATTGCCAACGGCTAGCCAACAAAGCTTCGATCAGATCCAAACGCAATGCCGTTGCTACATGGGCAACGGTGTAGCCGACCTGGCGATTGGCCAATAGCAACACCACTCCCTTGAAAAACATTCCGCCAACAATAATGATTAAAATAGTATCGAGTGTAGGATCAATACCGATGTTTTGCAGGGTTTGCTCCATGAATTTACCGATACCGGAATCCTTCGATTCTCCCGATTCTCCCACAGCAATCGACAATAAAGGCAGCAGCGCGGTCAAGCTAAGTCCTTCGGCAATGCCGGCAATGAGCAATGCGATTAATACAAACACACTGCGCCTCGGAAAAACCATGATGTACGTGAATAAAGTACGCATACAAAGATTAAAAATGTGGATCAGTCATCGGTTATGTTGATTGCGGTGAAAGAGAATCAATTTCAAAATATATTTTTTACAATTGCTTAGGCAATGGTCACGGCCTCAGATAAATAAACATCCTGAATGGCATTCAACAGCTTGATACCTTCTGCAAAAGGTTTCTGAAACGCCTTGCGCCCGGATATCAATCCCATTCCGCCTGCACGTTTATTAATGACTGCGGTTCGTACCGCCTGATGCAGGTCATCACTGCCGGATTCTCCCCCGGAATTGATCATGCCAATTCTCCCCATATAGCAATTGGCGACCTGATAGCGCACGAGATCAATAGGATGGTCGCTGGTCAACTCGCTATAAACTTTGGCATGGGTTTTACCAAATTTAATAGCATTATAACCGCCATTGTTGGTAGCCATTTTTTGTTTGACAATGTCGGCGCCAATGGTTACTGCCAAGTGATTGGCCTGCCCAGTTAAATCAGCGCTCACATGGTAATCCTGGTCTGCGGTTTTAAATGCGGCGTTACGTGTATAAGCCCACAATATGGTAACCATGCCGAGACTATGCGCATGCTCGAATGCTTGAGAAATTTCCTGGATTTGACGGCGTGATTCTTCGGAGCCAAAGAAAACCGTTGCGCCGACTGCGCAAGCTCCCATATCAAAGGCTTGGTTCACGCTAGCAAAAAGCGTCTGGTCGAATTTATTAGGGTATGTTAATAATTCATTGTGGTTAATTTTGAGAATCATCGGAATCTTATGTGCGTATTGACGTGCTACTGCCGCTAGTGCTCCCAGCGTCGAAGCAACGCCATTGCAGCCTCCCTCAATTGCGAGTTCAGCAATGTGCCGGGGATCGAAAAACATGGGATTGGGTGCGAATGAAGCGCCTGCGGAATGCTCAACACCTTGATCCACTGGCAGCAGGGACAAATAACCGGTACCTGCTAATCGTCCGTGGTTAAACAGCATTTGCAAATTGCGTAAGACACTGGGTTTACGATCGCTCAAAGCCAGTACGCGATCGACAAAATCAATCCCGGGTACCTGTAAGCTATTTTTGGGTATGGTGTTGCATACATGCTGGAGAAGAAAATCACTTTCATTGCCAAGAATTGTCGTAATGTTTGTCATTTTTTACCTCGCTTAGAATGATTGTCGCACTGTTAATTGATAGGTTGAATTTTCGTTACTACTCCTGGTCATCGAATAATGAATTGTATTCATTGTGCATGCGCTATATCCCATAAAACACCGTCAATGAGTTGTTTGACCTGTTGCGCGCGATTTGCCAGTCCTGCATCGTGTGTCACGATGATCAGGCTGGCGTTGACTTTATGATTCAGTTCCAACATTAAGTCAAAAACTGCTTCGGCAGTATGGCGGTCTAAGTTACCGGTTGGTTCATCAGCCAATATGCATGCCGGCTGTGTCACCAAGGCGCGAGCAACGGCTGCGCGCTGTCGTTCACCGCCGGATAATTCTCCCGGGGTATGCGTCAGGCGGTGTCCCAAGCCAACTTGCTGCAAAATATCAGCTGCCCGGTCATAAGCTTCTTGGTTCGGGAGACGGCGGATGAGCAATGGCATGGCGACATTCTCAAGCGCGCTGAATTCTGGTAATAAATGGTGAAATTGATAGATGAAACCCAGTGAACTATTGCGCAGGCGGCATCTATCTTCTTCGTTGATATTAGCGATGTCTTGTTCGAGTATCTTGATTTCACCACTGGTGGGTGCATCCAATCCCCCCAGTACATGCAGTAACGTGCTCTTGCCTGAACCCGAGGCGCCTACTATAGCGACCATATCACCTTTCGAAAGGGACAGGTTAACGCCTTTTAATACCGGAACGGTTACATCGCCTTGAGAAAATTGCTTAAATAAATTGCGGCAAGCGATTACGGTATCATTCATAGCGCAATGCCTCCGCCGGATTCACCTTCGATGCCCGGTAGCTGGGATAAATCGTTGCCAATAAGCTCAAAACAAACGAGGTGACGGCGACTGTCGTGATGTCCGTCATTTGCGGGTCGGTTGGAATTTCACTGATGTAATACACTTCGCGGGATAAGAACTGAACATTGAACATACTCTCGATAAAAGCAACCACATCACCTACATTGTAAGCCAATAACATCCCGCCGGTGACCCCAAGAAGCGTTCCAAAAACGCCAATAAACGTTCCCTGTACGATAAAAATTTTCATGATACTGCGTGGACTGGCGCCTAAGGTTCGTAAAATGGCAATGTCCGATTGCTTATCAGTTACTGCCATCACTAATGTAGATACGATATTGAATGCCGCAACTGCAATAATCAATGCCAGTATCAGTGACAGCATGCGTTTTTCGATCTGAATGGCTCGAAAATAATTGGCATGCTGCCTGGTCCAATCGCTGATGTAGCTGTCAATTGACAGCATAGCCGGTAATTCTTGAACTACTTTGGGCGCTTGAAACAAATCTTTCAGTTTTAATCGTACGCCGGATACGTCGTCGTTTTCCATACGATATAGTTTTTGTGCGTCAAACATATGAATCAGCACTAAACCTGAATCGTACTCAAAATGTCCGACTTCAAAAATACCGACTACGGTAAATTGCTTCAGCCGTGGCAAAATACCTGCAGGCGTAACTTGCCCCTGCGGCGAAATCAGCACAATCTTGTCACCCACAAAAGTGCCTAATGTACGCGCCAATTCCATGCCGATCACGATACCAAAGGCTCCCGGTACCAAATGATCGAGCTCTCCGCTAACCATAGTTTTAGTAAAATTGGCTACTTTATCTTCTGCCGCAGGTAATATGCCACGAACGATAACGCCTTGCACAACTTGATTATGCGATAGCATGCCTTGGGCGTTGACATAAGGTGCAGCCGCTTCTACGGCTGGATGTTTACCCGCTTCTTCCGCCGTTTGTTGCCAATGGTGCAGATTGCCTTGCAGACTGCCGATCTGGATGTGCGATGCAACACCCAGAATGCGCGTGCGGACTTCTTTCTGAAAACCGTTCATGACTGACATGACAGTGATTAGGGCGGTCATGCCTAACGTAATGCCCATTAAAGAAATGAGTGAAATGAAAGAGATGAAGTGGTTTCGTTTTTTGGCGCGCGTATAACGCAAGCCGATGAATAGTTCATAAGGGGACACGAGTCATCTACCGGTATAATTGTTTATCTACGAAGTTTGCCACAATTCTGCGGTACTTCACAGATCAACAACCGAATTGATGAGTATTCTCTGTTGTTTTGCCTCCATTAACATTCAAAGCATAACTGAGCATTAGCGGCGCTTAGTTAGTTTGAGTAATCTCTTTTCACTTGCCTTCTGGAATAAAGGGATTCTATTGATTTTACTTATGCTACCCATTCTCACAGGAACCGGAGAATTGTAAGTAACGGTCTCGACTCTGTAATGATGCCTGCTTTTCAAATGGCGGAATGTTTTTTTTATTAACGTAGCTTATCATCTTATTTGTCATAAGATTTTTCTTATTATCCACAATTTCTGTGGATAACTTTGTTAATAACTAGATGGATTTGATGCCTAAATCGTATATTTCTAAGGGTTTTTCCTAGTCTGATTAATTAGTTAACAATCATATTATGTATTATTTATCAATAAGTTATTATTCTAATAAATAATCATGCCGATTTTTTCAAACAATTATTTACTTTTCATTCAAATTGTGGATTGTTTAGGTAATTAGAAAAAATAGCGTAATTTGAGAATAAAGCTATGTGGTTAGCCAATCGCAATATTTGCTGTTGCATTGGTTGCGAAAATGTTACATGGTAAATGCAAATTACGGATGTGTGATTGATGAATTTTGTGTATCAATATTTGACGCCAGAAACAGCTCTGTTTCGGGAGCATTCGGCAGCTGCGATTTCAGCGCGAATTCTTGCGGTGGCAGCAGCAGTTGCTTCTTTGTCTGCTTGGGAACGCGCATAGAGCGCTTCTTTAGCCATCATTTCAACCGCTTCACGTTCTGCTGCAGCTTCCAATGCCTTCGATTCCAAAGCAATGCGTTCCTGTATGGCAACGAGCGCGGCAGATTCCGTTCTGGCTTTTTCCAAAGCGATCTTAGTTGCTGCCTTCTCAGCTTCAAGCTGTGCTTTAGCTTTATTTGTGGCGATTATTTTTGCTTGTGCCCGTGTTATCGCCAACCCAGTAATTTTTTGCTCTATCTCAAGCCGCTCGGCTACGGCTTGTTTTGCATCAGTCACTGCTTTAGCGCGGATTTTTGCATCATCTAATAACTGTTGTTCCAATTCGGCTTTAGTGTTTGCTTCTTGTGTGGCCAGCTCATCCATCTGTATTTTTGATTCAGCGGCGGTTTTCAATCGTCGTTCCGCTTCAGCTTTAAGCTTAGTCGCTTTTTGTGCGGCGATTTCAGCTTCTTTACGGGCTTCGGCTTGTTTCAGGGCTTTCTCTTCGGCCTTAATCCGTTTTTGATATTCCTTGGTTGCTGTGTTTTCGGCCTGTTCTCTTTCAAGGGCAATTGCGGTTGCTTGTTTCTCAGCTAATAGCGCTGCTTCCGCCGCAGCACATGCATCAGTTTCGATTTGCACACGTTTATTACTTTCTTCAAGTAGTTTGGATTCAGCTATGAGGCGATCCTGGATTGCTTTCGTCGCAACGTTCTCATTAGCAATAATCGTTTCTGCAATCTCAGCAGCTACTTGTTCGGCATCGGCCCTGTCCTGTGCAGCAATGGTGGCTTGTGTGTCTAATGCAGCACGTTTTCTTGCTTGCTCTGCTGCACGTGTTTCTGCTTCGGCTTTATTCATTGCAACTTGTGCGGCGGCTGTTTCGGCTTGAATTTTATCTTCTTCCGCTGTTCTTGCTTTCTTTTCGGCATCAAGACGCATTGTTGCTTGTAATACTGCTTGGGCTTCTAACTGGACACGAATTTGTATTGCTTCAAGTACTTGCTTGTCAGCTTCTTCACGTGCTTTGGCTAACGCTATAATTCTTTGCGATTCTTGGATTTTTACATGAGCGGCCATGGTTGCGTTCGTTTCAGCTTCAATAGCTGCGAGCGCAATTAAGCGTGCTTGATCTGCTGCTTTGGCGCTATTGAAGGCGGCTTCAGCGGCTTCTGTTTCTTTTAACGCTGCAGCATGGATTTGATCGAGCGCAACAGCTTCTTGTTCAACTCGTTTTTGCTTCTTATCGACAATAGCCGCTTCGGCTTTGAGCTTCGCTTCTAGCAGAACGCTTAAGGCCTTTTCCGCTCTGCATTTTTCATCCGCAAGGTGCTTGGCTTTGATCTCCAGTTCATAGCGGATATTGGCCTCTTCAGTGGCAAGCGCTTCTGCTTTAGCTCTGCTGCGAGCTTGCTCGGTCGCAATGGTTTCGGCCTGGATTCTGGCTTCGGCTGCAACTCTCGCATTGGCTTCGGCACGTGCTCTGGCTTCAGCGGCGACACGCGCAATTCTTTCTGATTCAATTCGTTTCTGTGCTTCTTTAATAGCGCGGTCTTCCGCATTTAAGCGATCGCGATACGCCGTTTCAAGCTGTTGCTTGATGCCTTGAATGAGCGAAGTTTGCTGATCGGCGTCAAAAGAGTCATTTGATTGATGCTCGTTGCTTAACGCAATAACTTCATTGTCATCTTGAGGTTCTGACGATGAGATTTTGCGAAGCGAGCTTAATAAACGCGACTTGAATGTCATAAGTTATTAATTAAAGCTAAAGAGTACTTGATGTTCATGCTGACAATAATTGCGCATCAGTAAATTATGACTTTAACAATTTTTAATTAGAAAGCTTATGATGAAAAAGCAGGGAAATAGCATCTGTTTATAAATATTGACCAGAAATATAAAGCGGGTGTAGATTGCAACCGTTCAATAGCAATAAAAATTCCTGCAACAATTGATGAATTCCTAGCTTTTATATTTATTAGGGTATGTTGATTTTGTCGATATTTAGCATTCCCATCATCAAATTCAATCCGTCGTGCACAAGATTTTCCAGAATCGGAGCATAAAAAGGCATGCTAAGTGCCAGCACAAGAAGGCCGATCGACAATGTCAGCGGAAAGCCGACGGCAAAAATATTTAATTGTGGTGCGGCACGTGTCAGGATACCCAGCGCAAGGTTAGTGATGAGAAGAGCGGTTAGAACGGGTAATGATAATTGCAAACCCGATTTGAAAATTTCACCGCCCCAATTGGCAAGTGTAGTGAATGTGGCGGCGGTGACGCCCTCCGGGTTAACAGGTAATGTGCTAAAGCTTTGTGAAATCAACGCAATCATTAGTAAGTGACCGTCTATTGCCAAGAATGCCAAACTGGCAATTACTCCGAGAAAACGGCCAATGATATCGATCTGACCTGAGTTTTGCGGATCGAAGAAAATCGCAAAACCGAGACCCATCTGCAAGCCGATTAATTCACCAGCCATTTCTACCGCAACAAAAACAATGCGCATGACGAATCCAATGGCAATTCCGATCAATACCTGTTGCAACAATACGATTAAACCCGTACCCGATGCGGGATCAATTTCTGGTAGCGATTTTTCGACTGTAGGTGCGACTAGGATGGTAAGCATGATTGCCAATCCCACTTTTACTCGCACTGGAACGCTAGGATTGCCAAGAATTGGAGCCGTTGCTATCAATGCAAGAATTCTACTGAGCGGCCAAATATAAATTGCCAATAAGCTACTGAGTTCGGCAGCGGTTATATTGATCATAAAAACGATTTATTCGGCCGATGGGATCAACCAGCGTTTAAGTTGGGCGATGCTAACCAACTGCCAACCAAGGAATGCTGGAAAATAGCCGTTGCATGTAATCCGTCATAATATTGATCATCCAAGGGCCAGCCAGCACCATAACTAGAAACATGACCAATAATTTGGGAATGAATGACAACGTCATTTCATTGATTTGCGTTGCCGCTTGGAAGATACTGACAATTAAGCCGGTTGCCAGAGCTGAAAGCAACAGCGGGGCGGAAACCATGAATGTAATTTCAAGAGCCTGTCGGCCAATAGTCATTGCACTTTCTGGAGTCATAGTTGAGTTCCTTTCAGGTATAGAAACTTTGTGTCAATGAGCCAATAATTAAATGCCATCCATCGACTAAAACAAAAAGCATTAATTTGAATGGCAATGAAATGATCATTGGTGATAGCATCATCATACCCATTGCCATCAGTACACTGGATACCACCAGATCAATGATCAGAAATGGAATGAATATAACAAAACCAATCTGGAATGCGGTTTTTAATTCGCTGGTGATATATGCCGGCACAAGTATTTTTAAAGGAACTTGGTCGCGGCTTTCAATTTCTTCGCTTCCTGAAATTTCTACAAATAATGCTAGATCCGTTTCCCGGGTTTGATGCAGCATGAATGATTTTAATGGCACGCTTGCTTTATCGGCGGCTTCCATGATAGTGATCTTATCTTCTGAAAAGGGGACATAAGCTTCGTTATAAACGCGGTCAATAACCGGTGACATGATAAAAAATGTCAAAAATAGCGCCAATCCCAGGAGTACCTGATTGGGGGGGGACGATTGTGTACCGAGGGCCAACCGAAGTAGTGATAACACAATGATGATTCGGGTGAAACTCGACATCATTAATACTGTTGCCGGTATAAAAGTTAACGAAGTTAATAGTAATAATGTTTGCAAGTTCAACGCGTAGGTTGTGCTGCCATTTGCGCCGGGTGTGCTGGTGAATGCAGGAAATCCCGATTTTTGGGCAAATGCAGGCAAGGCGATGAAACTTGCAAAGAAGAAAATTATCTTGAATAGCGTGAATTTTCTTCCCATGAAGCATGGGATGATCGATGTGCATGGGTTAGACATGGTCTTTTTTCATACTCTCGTTTAGCTTAACGGCAAAATCTTTATGTGATGTGTGTTCTTGTGTCGCATCGCCTGAACTTACTGCAGGCTTGTCCAAGATGTGCAGTTTGGTTACGTGACCAGGCGCTACACCTAAAACTAGCCACGTATTGTCAATTTCAACCACTACCACCCGCTCTCGTTGTCCCACCCCTGTTGCTGCTACAACCTTAAGGGTGCCAGCGGCAGCGGCGGGAATCAGTGAAAAGCGCTTAAGCAACCATGTAAGTCCCCAGATAAATGCCAAGACTAATAGCAATCCTCCTGCCATTTGCAAAGTATTTTCCGTGGAAACTACGGAAGGAGGCGGCACATAACCTGCCCTTCCGGTTTCAGCCAGGGCTTGGAACGGTAGTAACAATGCTACTAAGAATAACCATTGACGATTAATCATGCTTAGCTCTAACGATTAAGTTTACGAATACGTTCGCTCGGAGTGATGATATCCGTAAGCCGGATACCGAATTTGTCATTAACGACCACTACTTCGCCTTGTGCTATTAAACAGCCGTTAACGAGTACGTCCATGGGCTCACCCGCCATGCCGTCAAGCTCGACAACAGAGCCTTGCGCCAGTTGCAGCAAGTTCTTGATGGTGATTTTGGTACGTCCCAGTTCGACAGTCATTTGTACGGGAATATCAAGAATCAAGTCGATATCGTAGCGTGAGTTGTGCAATGCACTATCTTTGGAAAACTCTTTAAAGACTGTTGCCGTTGCAGCCTGAGCACCTGCCATAGGATTGTTAGTGGATTGGCTTTGAGTCGCTGCTTCTTGCTCAGCCATGGCTGCTGCCCAGTCATCAACTTGTGATTCTGGTTCATGTTGTGTGGCGGCTGCCTGCTCGGCCATGGCTGCCGCCCAATCATCGGACTCTAAAGGTTCATTTTCGGTGGGTTCTGACATGTTAATCTCCAAAAAATTATTCGCTTCCCGATTGAGAAATCATCGCGTTGACTCTTAGCGCATAACGGCCGTTCATGGTGCCGTAGTGACAATCCATAACCGGTACCCCATCGACATGCGCGGTAACGGTTTTGGGAATATCCAGGGGAATAATGTCGCCAGCTTGCATGTTAAGAATTTGGTCAAAGGTAACTTTTGTATGCCCAAGATTGGCAATCAGCTCTACTTCCGCGCCTTGTACTTGTTGCGATAATAATTTGATCCAGCGTTTATCCACTTCCAGGTGGTCACCTTGCAAGGCGCTATATAACGTATCTTTAATGGGCTCAATCATCGAATAGGGAATGCATACATGAAATGCGCCGCCCTTGTTACCCATATCTATATCAAAGGTTACTGTGACAACCACTTCATTGGGTGTTGCAATCGATGCAAACTGTGGATTCATTTCGGATCGAACATACTCAAATTTTATTGGGTAAACCGATTTCCACGATTTTTCATAATCTTCAAAGACGACGTTCAGCAATCGCTGAATAATGCGTTGTTCGGTTTGTGTAAAATCTCTGCCTTCTACGCGCGTGTGATAGCGGCCATCTCCACCAAATAAATTATCCACAATTAAAAAAATCAAATTGGGATCAAAAACAAGCAAAGCATTACCTCGTAATGGCTTCATTTGGACCATGTTGAGGTTGGTCGGTACCACCAGGTTGCGGACAAATTCGCTAAATTTGATAACCTTAACGGGTCCAACTGAAATATCTACCGTGCGGCGCATAAAATTGAATAAACCAATGCGAAGTAAACGCGCAAACCGCTCGTTGATAATTTCAAAGGTTGGCATCCGGCCACGTACAATACGTTCCTGTGTGCCAATGTTATAGGCTCTGACCCCACCTTTTTCTTCCTCTTTACTTTCGTCATCGCTTTCACCGGTGGCGCCTCTGAGGAGTGCGTCAACCTCATCTTGTGAAAGAAATTCTTCAGACATAGGAGTATTACTGAATCACGAATGATGTAAACAATGCTTCCAGAACTTCTTCTTGCAATTCAGTCTTGCTTAAAGATTGTCTGATCTCATCAACAATTTGCTGGCTTAATTGTTGCTTTCCTGCAACACCTGAAATTTCTTCTGCTTTTTTGCTGGAAAGTAACATGAGAATGCGATTACGAATTTCCGGCATTTGTTTTTTGATTTCCGCCACTACGGAAGTTTCTCGAGTTTTTATTGTTAAACCAACTTGTAGATATTGATTGTTGACTTCCGGTTGCAGATTGACGGTAAAAATATCGAGATCGACAAATGTTGTGGGTTTTTCCTTAGGTTTTGGCGGGTCAGACTCATCACCTCCCATCATTTTCATGGCATACCATGTACCACCGGCACCGGCACCGATAGCAATGGTTGCTATCAAGATGATCATAATTAAGCCTTTTTTATTTTTTCCTCCACCTGATTCAGATGGCTTTTCAGCGGTTTTTGACATTATGCTCAACTCCTAAGTTAGATGAACACAATTATCTTAGACAGGACAGTTAGACGATGCGATAAATAGCAATGAAATAGTGTCGCTATTTTCGCGTAACAAAGTTTTCAAAAGCTTGGTTAGATATTTATCAGCTCTTCAAGCCATGAAGTTTACCAATTACAAATGAAACACTGATTAGGTCCATTCAATGGAAAAGGTGCTTGGATTGAAATCACACCGTAAGGAAATTTTTTTAAGAATATCGATAAATGAATATACTTCACTGATCAAGGTCTAGGCATAAGTGTTGACAATGCCATGATGACTAGCTGTTGAAACAATTGTTGTATCGACTGAACGCATAGCTTCCACCTGGGTAGTGGCTGGTTTTGTCATATTGTTGGTTGAAGTATAGGTTTGTTGTTGCCTGCCTCCTTGTTGAAACGAGTCAGCCCCAACCATTACGTTACCTAACTGAATTCCATTCTCGGCCATCATTTCTCTCAATCTCGGTAAGGCTTGTTCAATTGCTTCACGAACTGCCGGATGGGGTGATAAGAATTGCGCCGTTGCTTGATCTTGTGTAATGGTTAGCATGACTTCGACCGGGCCAAGATGAGCCGGATTTAAACGGATTTCGGCTACTTGATGTTGTTGTGAAGTTAACCAGACGATTTTTTGTGCAAATTCACTTCCCCATTTTGGCTGGTCTACTGGAAGATCGACTTGAACGCTTTGTGGTCCGGTATACAAGGAGGAAGTGGAAGTACTATGCGTTAAACTTGATGATTGCGGTGCAATCGATTCAGGCGCTACTGGAAAGAGAGTTTCTTTTGTATTGGCATGAAAAGCATCACTCCCTTCTATGGGAAGCGGAAATGATTTGCCGGGAGCGGCAGAATCTGCCATATCGAGTGATTGCCAAAAATCATCCGATGAGAAAGTGAAATTACTTGCCAGTGGGCTAGTAAGGGCGGTGGTTTGCGCGATCTTTTGTTGCAATACTTGATTTGTTAGAAATACTGGGTTTGTCACAAGCTTCCCATCTTGAGGAATAAACGTATTTTGAGGTAGCGTTGATAATCCCGCCGGTGTGATTGCGGCGACGATCGAAGTGCCTGGATCAATTGTGCTGGAATGGATGGGTAGTTGCTCAGCTACCGTTAAATTAATGAATAGATTATTGGCCTGAGTATGCATGCTGGATGTATCTGCTGGTACATTTACTACCGGGTTGTCACTATTTGGTAAGGCTTCCTTTTCCGAAGATTCGGCTGTTGCAGCAGTTGTTGCGTTTGCTTCACTCTTATTTGTAGAGCCGGATACCTCACGTTCCAATACTTTGGCAAATTCTTCTGAAGACGGTTGGTGTGTGTCAACCGATGCAGCATTATTTATCATTACTGGGCTGTCAGTTGAAGAATTAACTTGTGGTGCAGCGGTTATATTAATATTTAACATAAGCTTTCGATCCCAAATAATTTAATGTCAGGCTAACGATAATAGAATAAGCAATTTTTGTACCAGAGAAATATGATAAAGCGCTAGCTATTTTTTTATTGAGCATGAGTCACGATTGAATGCGTTGGCAGCAAATTCATCTTGCATTTTTTGTTCGTATTTTATTGTCTTATGATTTTCCAGTACCTCTTTACGTTGCGAGAGGATGCTATAACATTTCAATTTGCGTTGATTGAACAAAAATTCGCTTTTCCCTGCGGTTTGCATACTCTGAGTATGCAGCACGACATGGCGTTGTTCGGAAATAGCTGCATCGAGTTTATTCATAAATGCAACAAAATTGAGCAATTCAATCTGATCAATACCTTCTGCAATCGCATTCTGCAGATGTGACTGGTAATTAGCGCGATATTGCAGGAGTAAATTTAGCTTCTTTTCTGCTCCTTGGTGTTGAGTATTTAACTTACCCAATTTTATTGCGGAAGCATCTGTTTGCTGCTGGGCTAGCTCCTGAAGTATTTTTAGTGACGATGGGGTTGACATAGATTAATGCAGGAAAGATACAAGCTTATTCGCTGTCAAATAGCCTTGTAAGCTTTTCGATACTATCTGTAAAGCTTTCACGCTGTGACATTTCTTGATTCAAAAATTGCTCGAACGCCGGATATAGTTTAATCGCCCGATCCAATTCTGGATCTGACCCCGGGACATATGCGCCAACACTAATCAAATCATGACTTCGTTGATAACGGGAATAAAGGCTCTTGAATTGCCTGGCCGTGTGAATTTGTTGTTGTGAAACTACACTGGTCATAGTACGGCTGATCGAAGCCTCGATATCGATTGCGGGGTAATGCCCGGCTTCTGCCAGCCTGCGGGATAACACAATGTGTCCATCGAGAATTGCCCGAGCGCTATCGACAATGGGGTCATTTTGGTCGTCCCCTTCAGCCAGGACAGTATAAAAAGCTGTAATCGAACCACTGTTGTGATTTCCATTGCCTGCTCGCTCTACCAATTGCGGTAATTTTGCAAAGACAGACGGCGGATACCCCTTAGTTGCTGGGGGTTCGCCAATAGCCAAAGAAATTTCCCGCTGTGCCATAGCATAACGGGTCAATGAATCCATGATTAGTAATACATGTTTGCCACTGTCGCGAAAATATTCGGCAATGGCCGTTGCATAGGCCGCACCTTGTAAACGTAATAGTGGAGAAGTATCGGCCGGTGCAGCAATAACCACGGAACGGGCCAGTCCTTCCTTACCGAGAATATTTTCTATGAAATCTTTAACTTCGCGTCCCCGCTCGCCAATTAGACCGACAACGATCACATCAGCGGAGGTGTAACGTGCCATCATCCCTAGCAACACACTTTTGCCAACACCGCTGCCAGCAAATAAGCCCATGCGTTGACCTCTTCCAATCGTGAGGAGTGCGTTAATTGCGCGCACGCCCACATCAAGTGGCTGCGTGACTGGAATTCGCTCTAACGGGTTATACGGTCGACTATACAGTGGAACATTGTGCTCCGCGCCAGGGGAACCAAACCGATCAAGCGGCTCACCGAGTCCATTTAAAACACGACCGAGTAACTCAGGGCCGACTGCTACATGTTTGGCGCGATCTGCTGCACGCCGGCGTGGGTGTAGGTAATTGCCAAGTTTTGGGGGATCGGCCACAATTTCCGTAGGAACTACTTTTGCACCTGGTGATAGTCCATACACATCGCTCGACGGCATCAGAAAAAGACGATCTCCGGCAAAACCGACAACCTCAGCGGAAGCGCTATAACCACTCGATAAATAAATAGTGCAGCTGCTGCCGACGGCTAGCCTTAGGCCAACCGCTTCGATCACCAATCCAGACACGCGTGTGATCGTACCGCTTAATAATAGTGGATTGGATGCGGTAATAAGCTGGTTGCAATTTTTTAAAAAATTGTTCCATTGTTGAAGGCGGTTTATGTCAGTCTTCATGATCAAGCCAACTATCACTTCTACCGATCGCGGCCAATACTCTTTGCCATCGCACTTGCAGGCTCGCATCGATTTCACTGCCATCGGCTTCGATACGGCAGCTTCCTCGGCATAATCGTTCATCTTCACGGATGGACCAATTTTCCTGAGCCAATTTTGTATCGAGGTGGGAATGAATGACTGTGACATCATCGGGATGGAGATATAGGCGTGGATGCTGCGCCGAACCAGGCAGGCTTTTGATCGCTTCTTGTACAATCGGTAGAATAAGTTCCGGTTTAAAAATAAGTGCTTGCCCAATCATTTTCTTACTCAACGCAATTGCCAAGCTTAGTAATTCATCTGCAACTTCCTGATCTAACCTGCACAGATCTTGGTTTAAATCGGACAATAAGGTTTGAAGTTGGACAACCTCTGCTTTGACAGCGGCTTCAGCCGCTTTTCTTCCTTCTGCGTACCCTTTTTCCGAACCCTCTTGAAAACCGGCAGCGTATCCGTCTTTTTTGGCATTCTGAACGATAGCCGTAATCTCTTCATCGGTTGGTAGGGTATTTGTTTGCTTTTTTGTCGAGGTATCCTCGGAATTATCCGTTTCGCATTTTCTTTGAGTAGAATCGAATGTTTCCAAGGAATCCATTTTCCATCTCTGGTAGGATTTGAGTTTTTCTCTTGGAATAAAACTACTTGTTGTCATTTGGGAACCTTTATTGCGTTAATAAAAGTTTGGTTTTTGTATGAAGCTACCAGTATCAATCTGATATGAGCAGCCGCTAAATAAAGTTATCTTCACCTTTCCCGCCCAATACGATTTGTCCATCGTCGGCCAATTTGCGTAAGGTTTTTAGAATTTCTTTTTGTTCCGCCTCCACCTCTGACACGCGGACCGGGCCTTTACTTTCAAGATCTTCTCTAAGTGCTTCGGCAGCTCGTTGCGACATATTTTTGAAAATTTTCTTGCGCAATTCTTCCTGAGCGCCTTTTAAAGCAATAATCAGAGATTCCGACTGAACTTCTCTCAGTAATAATTGAATACCATGGTCATCGACTTCGATGAGGTTATCAAATACGAACATTTCATCCATAATTTTTTGCGCCAATTCTTCATCGTACAGTTTGATATTGTCGATGACACTGGTTTCTTGGGCGGTTGGAACAAAATTAAGAATTTCGGCTGCTGCACGTACGCCACCCAATGCCGTTTTGCGAATGTTATTACTACCTGACAGTAATTTTGTCAGCACGTCATTGAGCTCACGCAGCGCATCGGGTTGGACACTGTCTAAAGTCGCAATGCGCAACAATGTATCATTGCGTAATCGCTCACTGAATAAGCTTAAAATTTCACTGGCTTGGTCACGATCCAAATGAACCAGGATGGTTGCAATAATCTGTGGATGTTCGTCTTTGATGAGTTCAGCTACTGAAGGCGCATCCATCCACTTCAGCCCTTCGATGCCACTGGTGTCGCCGCCTTGTAGGATGCGATCGATTAAATTAGCTGCCTTTTCGTCACCTAGTGCGCTGGTTAAGACTTTACGGATATAGTCTGCAGAATTCTGACCCAGTGTGGTTTTACCTTCTGCTTGATTACAAAATTCAACGAGTATGTTTTCGATTTCAGGACGCGTGACATTCTGTAGACTGGACATAGCTTCCCCTAGCTTTTGTACCTCTTTGGGGCCTAGCAACTTAATCACGGATGCTGCTTCCTGCTCACCTAACGACATGAGTAAAATGGCGCTTTTTTTAATACCTTCTTCATCCATTCTTGGTAACCCAGTCTTTGACAACGTTGGCGACAATAGCCGGTTCATCTAAGGCTAATTGCTTAGCTTTCTTGAGGTTTTCCTCAAAGATTGTTTTTTGAATCGCATGAATTGCCGCCTCATTGATTTGTCCGGGCAATTGCTCCATTGTGGTTCCATCAGCCGCAACATTACTTGTTTTGTCAGGCAAGGCAGGTACTGTCGCCTGAGCCAGATTTCTGAGAAATGGGCGGAAGATTTTTAACAAGAAAAACAATACTACAACCGCAATTAATAACTGTTTTCCAATTTCCTGAGCAAGCATGATCACATCGGGGTCTTTCCACAACGGTACATCCAGTACTGGTACAGTATCGCTATTAAATAAGCTGTTGGTGACAGTCAGCGAATCCCCACGTTTCTCGTTATAGCCCATCGCTTCTTTGACGAGGTTATTGATTTCCTTAATTTCTTCAGCTGTTAGCGGTTCGTAAGAGACTTCGCCATTTTCATCGGTTTTCTTGCGATAATTGACGACGACTGCCGCGGTAAGTCGCTTGATATTTCCGCTAGATTGTTGGGTATGTTGTACTGTTTTATCTACTTCATAATTAATGGTGGATTCTTTTTTCTTGTCTGTAGGTAACGGCGGTGCCTTATTAGCAGCCTCGTCGTTTTCTGCATTTGCACTATCGGCTTTTTTTCCGCCTGCTTCAATCGGTGCGGCAGCGGGCTCAGGGGGACGGTTCGTTAGGGCGCCAGGAATACCGCCATCCATTTTCGATCCAATAGAAGTTGATTCGAGCGTTTTTTGACTGCGAATTGATGCCGTATCGGATTCGGTATTGTTGGGACGGTAAATTTCTTCTGCACGTTCGATGCGAGAGAAGTCCATATCGGCAGTGACTTGAGCGCGGACATTCGCGGCACCGGTAATAGGCGTAAGGATAGTTTCAATCCTGCGAATGTAATTTTCTTCGATGTCTTGTATATATTCGAGCTGCTTGGCGTCAAAGCGCGTATCTTGTTTATTATCGTTTTGCGTACTGAGCAAATTGCCATTTTGGTCAACGACCGTTACGTTTTTGACGGGCAAATTAGGGACACTACTGGACATCAGATGCACGATTGCGCTGACTTGTTCTACGCTAAGTACTCTTCCTGGATGCAGATTGAGTAAAACAGATACACTGGGCTGTTGTTTTTCTCTTGAAAATACGGAAGGTTTTGCGATGGCTAAGTGTACGCGCGCGCTTTGTACGGCGGATAACGATTGAACAGAACGAGCTAATTCACCTTCAAGTGCGCGTTGATAATTGACTTGTTCCAAGAATTGACTGGAACCAAATTTTTGATTTTCCATCAATTCAAATCCCGGCAAACTACCTTTCGGTAGTCCTTGGCCAGCGAGCCGCAAACGTACTTCATGAACCTGTTTCTCAGGAATCATGATCGCATTGCCGCTTTCTGAAAACTTATAAGGTACATTCATTTGTTGCAGGGCGCTAATAATGGCCGCGCCATCCTGGTCCGATACATTATTGTAGAGAACCCGGTAATTCGGTGTTTGGCTCCACATCAAAGCCCCCGCTAACAATGCGATAATGGCTGCTGCGGCGACAATCAGACCTAACTTTTTTTGATTGGATAGCTGACTAAACTGTTCCAGCCTAAACGTTGGGTTCTGGGCCGGTACTGCCGTATTGGATTCACTGGGTACTGTTGCCACGCACTGTTCTCCTGCTCATTCATCAACGCATTTTTATGCAATAGAATTTTATAGATGCGATGATTATCGATAAATTTGCGTAATCTGAATGCTCAAATAGAATAGATTTGCCGGCCTTATTCGGATCATTAAGAAGACTGGTGTAAGTGTTAAGCTACAGGCAATTCTTAAAACTGCCACTTAAATCCGTGCAATCAAATAATATTAGCGACGTCAGTCCTGCTTGTTCAGAGCAAAAGCAATTACAGCTAGCGTTTGCTGCTTTTAATGAGGCCTCTGAACAACTCTCCGGTGTATATCTAGAGTTGCAACAGCAAGTCGAACAGTTAACCCGTGAACTTGTACTTGCAAACGGCGAATTGCACAAGCAACTGACAGAGAAGGAGGATTTGTCCCAACGCTTGAGTTTTCTGCTGAATGCCTTACCCGGTGGGGTTCTGGCATTGAATAAATATGAAATTATCGAGCAGGTGAATCCAGCTGCTATTGCCATACTTGGGATTCCTTTACTTGGATTAACGTGGCAGCAAGTCGGTCAGGAACGCCTATCACCCACTACGGTTACGCATGAGTGGTATGTAATACCGCAGAAAGAAACCGATCAGCGACGGCGAATTCGCGTGGAAAGCAGTGTGGAAGATTCAATAGGAAGAAGGATATTGCTGATCAACGATATTACAGATGCCTATGCCGTTCAGGAAAAAATTAGACGTAATCAGCGTTTGACCGCAATGGGTGAGATGGCGGCAAACCTAGCGCATCAGCTACGCACCCCCCTTGCAACTGCATTACTTTATGCTAATCATCTTGGCAGTAATGCGCTGACTGCCGAAGAGCGTCAGAAATTTGCAACAAAAACCATTGAACGGTTGCATCATTTGGAACATTTGACAAAAGACATGTTGCGTTTTGTCAAAGGTGAAACAACACAACTAGAAAATATCTTGATAAGTGATTTGCTAGCCGAGTTGCAACAAGTCATTGAGCCGCAGTTGATACCCCTCAATCTGCAATTGATCGTTCGTGATCATAGCGAGACACAATGTTTGATGACAGATCATCAGGCATTATGTGGAGCAATGATTAATTTACTTGAAAATGCAATGCAAGCTTCTTCACCTGGCGGCCGGATCGTTTTAACGGCAAGTGTCGATAACGATAGTATCGTGTTGTGCGTTCATGACGATGGGCCCGGGATAGATACGGCATTGCAAGAAAGATTGTTTGAGCCTTTTTTTACCACGCGTTCCGAAGGAACCGGATTGGGACTCGCTATTGTCCGAGGTGTCATTCAATCAATGGGTGGGACTATTCAGATTAATTCTTTGCCTGACGCAGGAAGCGATTTCGTAGTTCGCTTGCCTACAAACAAAGGAGATTCATGATATGAAAGCATTACCTGTTCTGGTAGTGGAAGACGATCAGGATTTATTGGAGGCGATTTGTACCACCTTAAAGCTGTCGGGTTATTCAACGGTGGCAGCATCGAATGGAAATGATGCGATGGCAATACTCCATGAATGTCAGATAGGTTTGGTAGTGAGTGATGTGCAAATGAAACCCATCGATGGGCTTACGCTATTAAAGCAGATCAAAACATTGAATCCGGAGCTGCCGGTACTATTGATGACTGCTTATAGAGAGATCGATAAAGCAGTTAATGCAATGCGGCTAGGTGCTTGTGATTATTTGTTGAAACCATTCGATCCAGATAGTTTGTTGACACATATTGAGCGATATGCGTTGTCGGAGGTCGAGTTGGATGACCAAGTGATCGCCAAAGACGCGCGAACGCGAGCATTATTGTCCCTCGCAAAACGGGTTGCAAAATCGCCCGCGACAGTAATGCTGACAGGCGAGAGTGGATGCGGAAAAGAGGTAGTGGCGCGATTTATTCATCGACACTCATTACGTTCCTCCAAACCCTTTATTGCTATTAATTGTGCTGCAATTCCGGAGAATCTGCTTGAAGCGACTTTATTTGGTTACGAGAAAGGTGCTTTTACCGGTGCATCGCAGGCTCAGCCTGGAAAATTTGAGCAAGCCGAAGGTGGCACATTGTTATTAGATGAAATTTCAGAAATGCCATTGGAATTGCAAGCGAAGTTATTGCGGGTAATCCAGGAAAGAGAAGTTGAAAGAGTAGGTGGACACAAGACGATCAAATTAGATATTCGAATTTTGGCAACATCTAACCGCAACATGCTAGAAATGGTTAAGAAAGGTCAGTTTCGTGAAGATTTGTACTATCGGCTCAATGTGTTTCCAATAGAAATCCCGCCTCTTCGTGAGCATCCGCTAGATATTGAACCGCTTGTGCTGAGAATTTTGGATACAGCAGCGATTAACCAAGCACAAACACCGTACAAAGTAACGAAAGAAGCCATGAAGAAACTGAATCAATATTCTTGGCCAGGAAACGTGAGAGAACTTGAGAATGTTATGCAGCGTGCTATGATTCTAGCAGCTGGCAATATAATTGAGGTTGAACATATTGATTTGCAAAGAAATAACGTCCATGTTAATGAGAATGGCGTAGAACCTGATTGTCAGGATATCAAAGCGCTAGAACGGAAACATATTCTAGAAACATTGGCGGCTGTTAATGGTTCTCGCAAACTAGCCGTTAAAAGACTCGGAATCTCAGAAAGAACATTACGCTACAAGTTGCAGCAATATCGTACGACAAGCTAGAAAATTAGTGATTTTGGCAAGATTGGTAATATGAGTGTGAAGATTTCTCAATCATAAATTAAGGAGGAGTGAACTGTGGATACATCCGGAATTGATAATATCTTGCAGCAATTGCAAGCTGCATCAACACTTGCCTCCGGTACCAAAGCACAATCGAGTGGCGATGAAGCTACGCGCGTTGATTTTAGTGAGAAACTTAAAGCAGCTGTAGATAACGCAAATAATATACAGCAAGCTGCTGATAAGCTAAGTATGCAGTTTGTTAGCGGTGAGTCGAATGTCGATTTGCACGAGGTAATGATTTCTTTGCAAAAAGCCAATGTTTCATTCCAATCAATGATACAAGTTCGGAACAAGTTAGTAACTGCATATCAAGAAATTATGAATATGCAAGTTTAGAGTATCGTTGAGAAAGATCGCACTGTCAGTCTGAAATTCTATTGAGCTATGCTGATTTTCATGATGTCCATTCCATTGACTTACTAGTGAAGCAAGCTGTACTTTCAGCGATCATTCCGCAATTTCATATAAAGTAAATGGCGGTATCGCTAATAACGGGGTTAACTTTAATTCTGGCATTTGAGGCATCGGATATTCATCTACTCCAAGAATATATAGAGAGGTTTTGTTTCTCTGTAAAATTTCTAAATCTTGTTTATCAAGAACTGTGCAATAAATGATTGGTTGTAACTTTGTCGGTGTTCGGGCGGAGCAGGGCTCGGTATCGAATTTGCTTTGAAACCTAGTTTCAATAAAATTAGAGTCTTGTTGGTATTCTTTGCCAAAATAATGAAACAATCTTATGTAATTTTGGAGTGAATGCTGGCCAGTGAATCTGCCCGTTGACCATAGCAAATAAGCAGGTTGAGGAGAAGAATTTAAATAATTCAATAGCTTAATAACTTTCGGATACTCTAGAGTCCAACGTTCATACATAGGTCGAACGAGTATTCCGCGCCTTGGGTTTTCCTCTTCTAGAATGGGTCCAATTGTTCCGCTTCTTATCAAAGACAGAAACAAATACTTTTGGGCTTCATTGGGTAAATGATTTACTGCCCAGTTGCGAAAATCACGCATTACTATTGAGGAAGGTGTAACAGCAAGTATCAGCACAATAAATAGCGAAATTGCTAAGGGGCGAATTTTACGATGGGTCTGAAAATTTCGTAAAAGCCAAGTCCATCCTTCGCCCGATAAAATCATAAGGGGAGGTACAATAATAAATGCCATGCGTGCCTGGAGTGTGCGTCCAGTGAAACTATCGATCATTAAAGGCAGTAATGCCAATCCAAGCCATAGAATCGCGAAACGAACAACTGGATCGCGCCATGAGGTTGCAATCGCTACACTAGCACCTACCCATAACAGGCCACCGGCAATAGCAATTGCAAACAACCCTCTGACAGGTACCCCAGAAAACATTTCAGTTGCAACAGAAGAGAAATCCGCCAAGGTCTGCGGATTGACCAACGGGTAAAACCACCACGCATATATCAAATAACAAATAAAGGAAATCATACCTGCAATAATGATACTCGGAACGGTATCAAATCTTTTCAGTATGATTTTGGCAAACAATAGTAGCGATAAGAAAAATATACCCGGTAATACTGCATCAATCCTGATAAAAAACAGTAGGAATAATAGGCAGCCGGAAATAATTCCCAATTTTATAGATCGTAGTTCAACGGCTTTTAATGATATTAAAGTAAATACCATTAAAGCCAGAAAAGCTGGTGGCTCACTAATCAGATGACCTTGTAGTCCACGGTACCCATCCGAGACAATATAAGTCAGTGCTGCAACAACATATCCTATCCACCATACGCAATCAGGCTGTGTAGTCCGGAATTGCTTAACTAAATGCAATCCGGCTATTACACAAAGCATAACACTTAATGCCGTCAGAACTCGGTATAACCACAGCATTACATAAAGTGCTGATTCGGTAGCTCCGAATAACTTGGTAATTTCACCAAGTAATAGTATGTGACCAATTCTCGTAAAATACCAATGCACATCATCGCCGGGACCTAAACGAATATCCTGTGCGTGTTGATGATAATCAGCTAAAACATGAGTCGCTGCGGCTCGCTTGGAAAGCTCTACATAAATCGGCGCATCCCAATGAGTTTCTTCGAGGGGAGCAAGATCAGAATGAAACAACAATGCAATAAAAAAAATGACCAGCAATAAACTAAATGAAGAAGTTGAATAATCTGTTAGGGATTTATTCAGTTTGTCGGCGTCTTGCGAGTGTGAATCAGAATTCAAAGCAATCTTCTTTTCTATATATGGATACTAAAGGGTACCTTATAAACTGAAAAACTTACCTTTAGAATTATGCCTAGTAATTTTGTGGTTTCTTTAATAATTATAATCTTCAAGATTGAAAATTATAATTCAATTTTACAAGTAACTATTTATCTCGACCATATGACCAATCTGATTGGAGGCGCTTATTTATGGTAGTTAAGACGACCAGTTGTAAAACCGGCCTCTGGAAAGGCTGCTGTGTATAGAAAAAGTTTGGGCATGTGACTACTACAACTAAAGTAATCTCGATAATGTTGACCTGGTTTACTTAGAAATGATCTTTGAGAATAAAACTATCCAGATCGGCCGCCAAGAATGATTCCTTTTAGTGCGTTTGTTTGCCTTGCATTGAATTTTCCGGGGAGGCGATGTGTGATTTATATTATTACCGAATGAGTACTAGCAGGAAATTTTTCATCAGGCTGGCGCGATTACTACAGCTTAAGTTATGGTGAGATGGTCAATACTAGAACCAAAATCTCTACCTCTGGCTTCAGCACTGCTTATTTTAATTTGTAGACGCAACTCATTTATCGAATCTGCATTCCTGAGTGCGTCTTCATAACTGATTTTACCTGCTTCATAAAGATCAAATATCGCAGCATCAAATGTCTGCATTCCTATCTCACGGGATTTCTTCATGATTTCCTTAATTTCATGCACATTACCCTTAAAAATCAGATCTGCAATTAATGGGGAGTTAAGCAATACTTCAATAGCTGCTACCCGTCCTTTTCCATCCTTTATTGGTATTAATCGTTGTGCTACCAGTGCTTTTAAATTCAAGGATAAATCCATCAGTAATTGCGCACGCCGTTCTTCCGGGAAAAAGTTGATGATACGATCAAGTGCCTGATTTGCGCTGTTTGCATGCAATGTTCCCATGCACAGATGTCCAGTCTCGGCAAATGCTATAGCATGTTCCATGGTTTCACGATCACGTATTTCTCCAATAAGGATTACATCGGGTGCTTGCCGTAGTGTATTTTTTAAAGCTGCTTCCCATGATTCGGTATCGACTCCCACCTCACGTTGTGTAATGACACAATGGATATGTTCATGTACATACTCTACCGGATCTTCAATGGTAATAATGTGACCATAGCTGTTTTTATTACGATGACCGATTAACGCTGCCATGGAAGTAGACTTTCCTGAGCCCGTACCGCCTACAAAAATGACTAAACCGCGTTTGCTCATGACGACTTCTTTCAATACTTGAGGCAAACCTAAATCATCAAATTCCGGAATTTTTGTTGTGATCGTTCGAAGAACAATACCGACTCGCTGTTGTTGCACAAACACATTCACTCGGAAACGCCCGATTCCTGGCGGATTAATTGCAAAATTGGCTTCCTTCGTAGCTTCGAATTCTGCAACTTGCTTATCATTCATGATGGCTTTTGCCAGTATCTCGGTATGCTGTGCAGATAGTGATTGCTGCGACACCGGCGTCATTTTTCCATCAATCTTCATTGCAGGTGGAAAATTAGCAGTAATAAATAAATCCGACGCTTTTTTGTTGAGCATCAAGCGGAGTAAATCAAACATAAATTTTGTTGCTTGTTCTTTATCCATTACGTGCCTTTGACCTCGTTAATTATTATTAACCGGTATTACCGGAAATTATCTTTATTCATCGCCTTATTCCGCGCTTCAGCAACTGAAACGACATTACGTTTTACCAATTCGGTCAGATTCTGATCCAATGTTTGCATGCCGACACCTTGGCCTGTTTGAATTGCCGAATACATCTGTGCGACTTTAGCTTCCCGTATCAGGTTACGGATAGCGGGCGTGCCTATCATTATTTCGTGCGCAGCTACACGTCCTTTACCATCTTTTGTTTTAAGTAATGCCTGAGAAATTACAGCGCGGAGCGATTCTGATAGCATCGCGCGGATCATTTCCTTTTCTTCGGCGGGAAAAACGTCGATAATACGATCGATAGTTTTGGCAGCGGAGCTGGTATGCAGCGTGCCAAAAACCAAATGCCCGGTTTCGGCTGCTGTCATTGCAAGACGTATCGTTTCCAAATCACGCATCTCACCCACTAAAATAATGTCAGGGTCTTCGCGTAGCGCCGAACGCAGCGCATTGGAAAAACTTAGTGTGTCACGTCCAACCTCACGTTGATTAATTAAGCATTTCTTGCTTTCATGTACGAATTCTATGGGATCTTCGAGAGTCAGAATATGACCATAATCGTTCTCGTTAATGTCATTGATCATAGCTGCTAACGTAGTGGATTTTCCCGAACCCGTAGGACCCGTTACCAGCACAATACCTCTCGGTTGCTTGGCAATTTCAGCAAAAATCTTAGGTGCTTTAATATCTTCCAAACTCAGAACCTTGGTAGGAATCGTCCGCATCACAGCCGCAGCGCCACGCTGAGTATTAAACGCATTGACACGAAAACGGGCAAGATTGGGTACGGCAAAGGAAAAATCGCATTCTAAATGTTCTTCATAAGCTTTCCTCTGACTATCATTCATAATGTCGTACACCATCTCATGTACTTCTTTATGATCCATCTCAGGCAAATTTATACGCCGAATTTCACCGTGTACACGAATCATAGGCGGCATACCTGCTGATAAATGCAAATCTGAAGCACCGTTTCTTACCACGAAAGCCAGTAACTCTAATATATTCATTTCCGTATCCTATGTGTGGCTATACTTTATGTACGCTCTCTTCTTGAAACGCATCACTAAATTCCAAGCGGAGAGTCTGAGCTAATCCATTTGCTAACGGGAGGAACAATAAAAAATTAAGAAAATACTGATGACACATTCAGGTAGAAACCGTAATTAACTCCGCCACATAATTAATTTCTCAGGGATTTGTAATCTGCAGCGGCGGGATCGATTGTTAAACAAACCTGCAGCATGTTTAACTTAGATTTTTGATTCAAACGGATAAAGTAAGGATTGTTAGCAAGGTGGTTTTATTTCGGCTTTGTGTTGCCATTGAAATCAAACTGCCAGAAACTTGCCCAATCCATTTTGTCGCTATCGGGTTTTTGCATCGGAGAATCTTGATCGCTGCGTCCTGCATTACCCATATCGAATGCACAGCCGCCTTCGTCCCAGGTTGCTTTCCGGCTCATAGAAATTCGCTCGGGAGCCGGGTTGCCAAGCTGGGGTAAATCCTGCAGATAAGCAAAACTATGTTGGCCGGCAAGTACCTTGCCAAGACCATGAATCAACTCATGCGTGACGATATTCGTTGAATCCGAATCAGGCGGATCGGGAATTACTATGACCGGAATACCTTCAAAATTTCCTGCCACACGATTAACACGCGAATCCGGGCCACCGAAGCGGACATCTTGAAAAGCATCGGTGAATAATACCAGTAAATATTTGCGCGGTTTGCGTAGTTCCCGCTCGTACAACTGATGATTGAGTGAATCCGAAACATTTTCCACCGTCACTGTATCTCCTTGGAAAAGTCTGCCTTCGATAGCAGCCGCCATTGCTTCGCGCATCCGGTTGAACCGGTTTGCCGCCACAGCTACTTTCTTGACATCGAGATCAATGCAATAGCTAGCAAACCAGCGAGTAGCCTGCTGCATTTTGTCACGCGCGATATCGTCGCTCCAGCCGATCGCATTACCTGTTGCATCGTTTCGCTTGGCACTCAAATTCATCCAAAAGATCGGAACCGATTCTCGTTGTTTGAGATTATTAGGCGGCTGATTGCGCCCGCATTCTTCCGTAGAAGGAACGAATTGATTCGCCTGGTATTGTCCCGGATTCCACCGCTGCGCGACAAATTCTGGGCGGCAAGCCGCGGGTTCATCATCGCCAATCTCCGTCGTGATTTCGAAAAAATCGTTCCGCTCCGTTTCGTGGAATGCGATTTCTTCCAACATCGCATCAAGGTCGGCTTGTCGTTGCTCTGGCGTCAAGCTTATCAGCGAGAAATCCTCATCGGCTGGGTCATTTCTCGCACACGATGCCAATACAGCGAGCGCAAAGTACAGAAAAAGAAATTGGAACTTTTTTAATCTTACACAGGTAATACGCATCATGGCAGCGCTTCTCCTTTCCACTGCTCGGCATGAGGGGGCTCAATATCTTTGAGCGTAACATACCGATAAAATTCCAGGACATGGCTGTCCCGTTCCACTAGGAATAACAATTGGCTACACAACTCTGAAAATTTCACGGATTATACGAATCCGCCGTTTATTCTATTTATTTTCTCGAGGCACTATTGATGTAAGGTGAGCAAGTGCACCATCAATATCTGGGAATAGTGTTAGATCACGAATATTCATGGTATCTAGCTTTATCTTTAAGATATTATGGAGATCAACAGGAATACGAAGTTTAATTATTTTTGCATCCAAAAGCTTCAAAAGCTCGTCTTCGTCTGTTGGTACTACACGCTCCACAGTCTCAATCTTAAACATATCGAGCATATGGAACAGATTATATTCAAAATCATATCTGACATTAAAAGGGACTAGAAATGCGCCTTGTTGAAAATCAAGTCTTCGAGATAACCAAAAGGGTTCAACGATCGCCACCCCCGGTTTGTCCACGTATCCGCGCATTGCTGCGTCGATTGTTTTAGCATAATTCAGATTATTGAATCCATGGGAGTCTTTGAGGGCTTCAATTGTTGGTGGAGAATACTGAGAACTTAGTTTTTTTGGAAAAGGCCAGGAAAGCGACTCATTATATTCAGATATAGTAAAAATTGAATTACGAAGCCAAGTTTTATTTGCTCCATAACTCCATTGCCTAAAGGAACTTTCTATATCTCTTTGTGAAAATATCCATACTGCTGCATCTACTCCTGGTTGTGCATCGCGTATAGCAAAATAACAAGCAATATAAAATGAACGAGTAAAATCAAGTAGTCTCGTAGGAACTCCACGATGTCTGAGTAGTGCTAGCCATGATAAATGATCTTCCTCGTCAGGGAGTTGAGAAAAAAATTCATGAAACCTACGCTGCGAATCACTAATGACTTTTAATTCATAGCGCTCCAACCCAGTGTCCTTTAATACAAATTCCGGTACTTCCCGCTCAAGTTGAGTTTCTAGCTTCCATGAGTAATTGCTTTGTCCGCGGTATAACGGTTTTGGAATTGCAGTATCATACCGATGAGTTAATCGATAAAGATCATCGAGCGATGCAAGAGTAAGGCACTGAACATATAATTCTTCAGAGTCAGGGATCCAATTTAGTCTTTTTGCTGGCACGCGAATAGCGTCTGGAGGATATTTGTCTCCAGCAACGTCTTGATATACATTTTTTATTTGAGTTCTATCCTTATCGTGATAGGTGCACCACATAAAATCAACATGCGACCAATGTTTTTCTTCTGGGTTTTTATTGCTATTGATATCCGAATTCATTAACTATATTTATTTCTTGAAATAGATTGTTACAAATTGATAAAAGGATTTATACAGCATTTCTTATTCGTATCTTTTAAGCTCTACCCGAGCTATTCGATACCCCGGATAAACCTTCTCAACCACTTCCCAAAACGCTTTCGAGTGATTCATTTCGATCAAATGCGCGAGTTCATGCGCGACAACGTAATCAATCAAATGTAGCGGTAGTTGAATTAGTCGCCAGTTGAGGCTGATGATGCCGCGGCTGTTGCAACTGCCCCAGCGGGTTTTGGCTTGAGAAAGGCGGAATGGCGGGGTAGGCACGGCCATTTTGTGCGCATAAATGCCGATGCGCTGCTGGAAGCAAGTAATCGCTTGCTGTCGATACCAACTCATCACGAAAGTTTCGATTTGGCGAGGGGTGAGTTCGATGGCCAGCGGTTGCGGTAGTTCATGGTCGAATGATCGCGTCATTACGATTTCGCCAGTCGGCTTTATTATCGTGATGCGCCACGGTTCGCCAAGCAGCGGATAGGTGGCATTCAGCGTCCAAGCCGGTGCGAGGCTTTTTTTCTCCTGCCATTGTGTGAGTTTCTTTGTAATCCAGTCAGCTTTTTGCTGCAGCACGGTGTCGATATATAGCAGCGGGGTATGCAATGGCGCGCTGATACGCAAGCCTTGCTGATTGATTTGTAAGCCGATTGATTTGCGACGGCTGCGCGTCAGAGTGTAGGTGATTTCTTGGCCATTGAGGCAGGCGGTTTGTATCGGCACGGCTAAGATTGTTGCGGGTTGATCTGGCCGATGCGCAGCATTTCGGCTTCGATCCACGCTTCCACTTGCGCGTTCAACTCACCCGCTTCCATACCGGTGGGATCGATGGGTTTGCCAATGCTAACCGTAATCGTGCCAGGATATTTGATGAAGGAATTCCTGCCCCATAATTCTCCAGCATTATGTGCCACGGGCACTACCAGGGTATCGGTATGCGTTGCCAGCCAGGCGCCGCCAATGCGGTATTTGCCGCGTTGTCCTGGCGGTATGCGCGTGCCTTCAGGAAAAATTACGATCCAGAATCCCCGGTTTAAACGGTCTTTGCCTTGTTCGACGATTTGTTCCAGCGCTTTTTTGCGCGCGCTGCGGTCAATAGCGATCGGGCTGGTCATCGCCAATCCCCAGCCGAAAAATGGAATCCATAGCAGCTCTTTTTTCAGTACCCAGACTTGAGGTGGAAATATTTCTTGGAACGCCAACGTTTCCCATGCCGATTGGTGTTTGGAAAGTATTATGCTTGGAGTTTTTGGAATATTTTCCGCACCGATAAGTTGATAGCGGATGCCGCACACATGACGTAGCAAAAACAGCATGATAAACGTCCAGGTGGAAGTCACGCGATAACGGTTATGCGGCGATAACCAAAAGCACGCCAGTGTAAACAGGGCATACGGCGGAGTAATCAATATTTGCAACAGCATGTATAGCGACGAACGTATGAGTGCCGGTATCATGCTGTCCCAACCAATGTATCGACGGCCATCAATAAATTCTCAAAAATCCGGGTATCGGGCGGAATGTCCGTATTCGTGCTTGTCTCCCTTCCGTTTCCGGTTAGTACCAATACCGGTAATGCATTAACTGCCGCAGCAGCTTGCAAATCCTTTAAGGAATCGCCAATGATCGGAACATTTTTTAAATTGACGCCATAGCGCTGCATGATTTCATTAAACATGCCCGTCTCCGGTTTACGGCATGAACATTGATCCGAGCTGGTATGCGGACAAAAGAATAGGGCATCGATCCGCCCCCCCGCTTGATTAACCGCTTTATACATTTTGTCGTTTATCGCGTTGTACGTGGCCATATCGATCAAGCCGCGCCCAATACCCGATTGATTAGTGGCGATCACCACGCGATAACCGGAATGCGTCAATCGGCTAATTGCCTCCAAACTGCCGGGGATGGGAATCCATTCATCCGGAGTTTTGATAAAGGTGTCGCTACACTGATTGATGACGCCGGCTTGATCGAGGATGATCATTTTCATGAATTGACCGCCAATTTTGAAATATCCGCTACGCGATTCATTATTTGATGAAGCTGAGCCAATAAAGCCAATCGGTTTTTGCGTAACGATTCATCGTCAACATTCACCATCACATGGTCAAAAAAAGCATCTATTGGTGATTTCAATGCAGCCAATATTTGCAGCGAAGTGGTGTAATCACCGGTAGCAAAAGCTTTGTCAGTTTGCGGTTGGATGTCTTGCATTGCCTGGTATAGTGACCGCTCATCAGCTTCTTGTAATAAACCGGTATCGACAGTGTCACGGATAGCGCCTTCCGACTTCTTGAGGATATTACCGACCCGCTTGTTTGCAGCCGCTAAACTGGCCGCTTCAGGCAATACGGAGAAAGCACGCACGGCGGCAAGGCGTTTGGGGATATCGCATAACAGTTGTGGATTTAAACTGAGTACGGCATCGACTTCCTGGACGGTGTAGCCTTGTTCGCGCAAGAAGCCGGCGAGGCGGTCG
>CAADGS010000053.1 GCA_900696615.1 uncultured beta proteobacterium | reverse complement strand
GGGTATATGTTGCGTCCATATTCCGAAGTAACGAGGCTGAGATCGAGCACATCAGCCTGAATCTTCGCGTGCTCGATGGTTTCACGAGCTATCTGCAGCAAACGGAAAGATTTGGACAGCTCACCCGGACAGGTTCCATCGTTTCGTGCCGAACCGCATATCAACAACACGCGCGATGGCGTTGAGGGTTCTTTCCAGCGCCGTTGTGCTTCCTCTATCCGCAATTTTGTGGCGATCCATTCTACGGATAATTCGTAATCCGGGTCTGCATACCCCGGGCCTGCTTTTTGTGTAACAGGCGCTTTGCGTCCATCCATATAAGCTTGCCATGCAATTTCCTCAAGCCGCGCAATCGCCTCAGCTTCGCCTTGAAATGCAGGATCGGTGAAAGAAGCACGAAATCTCACGCTGAATTCAGTTCGATTCAACTTTCCCGGAGCTTGACCTTTACGCACTTCGATGGTTGCCGAATCTTCCCCTTGGTGGCTTGAATGGGCGCTTTTTGAAGCGTTATCTTCTTCCATGAATTTCCCTTATCAGTTAAACCTTCTGCCCATTAGCAATCGCCCATTTATTTCCACATGACGTTACATTCGGCTTCGGCGGCGGCGGTAAGCAGACTGATCAAAGGTAAGGCTCGGTTGGCCAAGCTAACGGCCGGTTCATGATTTTCATCATTATCTTTTTCTTGATCTTCATCTACATTTTCCACGGGCAAGTCCGCTTCCGCAGCCATCGCCGCTTTTAAGCGGCTCAGCGCTTCGGGAACATCCTTTGCTAAAATGGCGCCTGGCACAGTTTTACTGTGTCCCATCATCTTGATCATGGTTAGCGCCACTTCTCCAAACATGATTATGTCTGCATGCGCATCAGTCGAAAACGTTACGAGCATATCATTTTCCTTTTATTAACATTAAGATGCATGAAATAGCATAATTTATTTGCCATCACGGAAGATATTATCTTCTTTAGCCAACAAATTATTCGCAACCCCGTAATAAAAAGATGAGAAAAATAACGGGAATGGGAATACCGATTAGCCATAATAAAATATAACCAATTTTCCCTTCTTGATATCGCTTTAAAGATGGAAGCATAGTACGGCGATAGCCGCCGCCATTTTTTACAACAGGGGTATGAGGTTTGTTTTTCGACATCATCGTCTCCTTTTGATTTTGGGTTAAATAAAACGTAATTCGTAAGCGGTTCTCAAATAACCCATGCTCATCGGCCAGCATCTTTATTGCACTTCAATTTTTACTTCGGCTGTGCCGGCATGTTCCATATCGAGTTTTTTGGCCGCCGCACGGGATAAATCAATAACCCGGTCTTTAGCATAAGGCCCGCGATCGTTAATTTTGACCTTGATTTTTTCACCATTATCAAGGTTAGTTACCTTGACTTCCGTCCCCATCGGCAAACTGGGGTGGGCCGCCGTCATTTCTCGCTGATCGAAAATTTCACCGCTGGCAGTCGTTTTTCCGTGAAATCCCGGTCCATACCAAGAGGCTTCGCCAATCTCGGCATGAACTAACTGGATATTCGAATTGGCGTGATTTAAGCTTGGTGGTTCAATCTGTTTATCCCTATATCCCAGATCACAACCTGAAATCAGCAATACAATCAAAAAATAAGGTATTGATAAATATATTAAAGAATTCAATTTTTTATGAAACGCATTCGTATTCATACATCCTCCTTTGTCTAGAAACTCAACGAATTAAGATTGATTTGAGCCTATCTTTTGAGACTACACGTTGATTTCTTATGTGCATTAAAACTTCCAGCTACACCCCTCGTCTGTGCGATCGACCACATACGCATTTTTCAAGAAGAGTGAATTTAATCTGATTTAAAAGAGAAGAGCTCTCGAATGGAGGCTATGGAGCTAAATGGATTTTTATCACCGGAATCGTTCGGAATTTAGGATTTAACTATAAACGATTGGCAGATCGTTATCGATGATAAGAAGAAAACAAAATCTCGTTTAATATTGAGCTTCCGGTAAGTTGTGTAAGGAAGCTATTCTACAACGGACAATGGCGTGTGCACGATCCGGAAGCACCGCAATCGAGTAACTTCCGGGGTTGGCTGGCTACATTGGAAACGAATTTTTGGAAAGGAAAATTCATTCCCAGAATGAGCATAACTTACCACATTGCAAGAACGAAACTTCGGATCGGTATACGATTCTTAACCGCCTTGGACCGACAGCCAAAGCCATCTCATGATCAGAAAACCAAACATACCGATCATTATGATGACACTCAATGCGAGCAGACTTAAAAAGCCGATAAAGAAACGGCTATGCGTCGTAGTTTTTTCCGGTTGTTCCAGATAATCATTCAGTAACTTTACGTTTCTTTGATTAGCTTTCCAGACAAAATCGGACAAATCGCCAATACCCGGAATTATGCCTAAAATCGCATCAATTCCAATGTTAAAAACCATTTTCATAAGCACTGGCTTTGGTGCGCCCAAATTAGCTGCTTGCGTAAGTATATGGCTTGAAATAATTGCCCCTAGAGCATCTCCGATTCCCGGGATCAATCCTATGAGACCGTCCAAACCGAAACGAATTTGCGTCCCCGGTATGCGGAACGTATTATCCATCAGCCAGGCAAGCCGGTTTAATTTACCTTTTATGTGTTCAATTTGGTTTTTATTCATAGGTATTCCTCACTTGCAATTACAAAAAAGATTGTCGAATTAAAATTAAACACCTTAAGAGGATGCTTTGCTTCTTCTCTCAACAACAATTGCTCGATATTTTTTCAGAAACTTCGTATTAATGAAACGAAAAGCCTATATACTGAAAATTATCACCACCAACGCACAAGCTTAACAATAAGAAAGACTAGGTTAGCTGTAAACGATTCACTTTACACAACCATACTATCTGAATCCATTCGTTGCTTAATTGCATGGACTTCCTGTTTGTCTGCAGCATACCTCAATTTTCGGGATGCGGAAATTTCAGACGGTGCGGACTTAATCAGGATTCATTGACTTTATTATCAGAAAAGAGCTTAATTTAAAATAACATATGATCAATAGTTGATTGGGGCAGCGTTAAAATAATCGCCCATTTTTTGTCCCAATGTATGATTTTGGTGTAGATTTTTTAATTTAGAAATAATAATATTGACAATCAAATAGTTAGTTTTAATTTATGGTGCCCAGAAGAGGACTCGAACCTCCACACCCGAAGGCACATGGACCTGAACCATGCGCGTCTACCAATTCCGCCATCTGGGCAAATGGCAGCCAGATCAGGCTGCCGAAAGAACGCGTAATTCTATAGGAAATCACTGCTTTGTCAAATAAGAAGAACCAGCGGTTACGGAATCAAGACCCGTATCTTCAACGTGAAAAAGAACGTTATCAACACCCTTTACCAAGCCGCGAATACATTTTACAAATATTGAAGCAACAAGGTATTCCGGTTGCCGAGCGCGTGCTTTATAAATTGCTGTCGATCAAAAAAGATGAGCAAGCATTATTCAATCGCCGCTTGTCGGCAATGATTCGTGAAGGTCAGATTTTCCGCAACCGCAAGAACGACATCTGCGTGATGGAGAAACTGGATTTGATCAAAGGGGTAATCCAGGGGCATGCAGATGGATTTGGATTTTTGATTCCGGATGATGGCAGTCCGGACCTTTTTCTAAGTGCCAAGGAAATGCATAAAGCATTGCATGGTGACCGGGTATTGGTACGTGAAACAGGATTGGACCGGCGCGGACGGCGTGAAGCAGCTATTGTAGAAGTATTGGAATATTCCAATGCCAAACTGGTAGGCCGGTTACATATCGATCACGGTATCATGTTTGTCGCTGCGGAAAACAAACGCATCAGCCAAGACATCTTGATTGCCAAGGAAGATTCGTTAAAAGCCGAAGCAGGCCAGGTGGTCATGGTGGAAATTATTCAGCAACCAAACAAGCAGACTCAACCTATTGGCAAAATCATCGAAATACTCGGCAATTATACCGCCCCAGGTATGGAGATCGAGATCGCTTTGCGCAAGCACGATTTACCTTACATCTTCTCTTCTGAAATCGAGAAGCTCTCCGCCAGATTTCCCAAAAACGTATTAAAAAAGGACTCGTCGGGGCGCAAGGATATCTGCCATCTGCCACTGGTAACGATCGATGGCGAAACTGCACGCGATTTCGACGATGCGGTTTATTGCCAGCAGGAAGGAAAGGATTATCGCTTATATGTAGCCATTGCGGATGTCAGCCACTATGTCAAACCTAGCGATGCAATAGATGTGGAGGCACTGAACCGCGGAAATTCCGTTTATTTTCCGCGGCGAGTGATTCCGATGTTACCGGAGGTATTATCGAACGAGCTGTGTTCGCTCAATCCCAATAAAAAACGTTTGTGCATGGTCTGTGAAATCGAATTTCTGGCTGATGGCAGCATGCGTGATTATTCGTTTTATCCCGCAGTAATGATGTCACATGCGCGCCTGACTTACACCAAGGTAACCGACATACTGACTAATGCCAAAGGCACTGAAGCCAAAGCCCATGCACCCTTGTTGCCACATTTGCAGGTCATTTATAAGCTATTCAAAATATTGCTCAACGCCCGTAAGAAACGGGGCGCCATCGATTTTGAAACCATTGAAACACAAATGTTTTTCAACGATCAAGGAAAAATCGAAAAGATCGAACCGGTACAACGAACCGAAGCGCACCGCTTGATTGAAGAATGCATGCTGGCGGCCAATGTATGCGCAGCGGATTTTTTGCAAAAACATGGACAAACAACGTTATATCGGATTCACGAAGATCCTTCGCCAGAGAAAATCACCGCCCTGCGGGATTTTCTTAAGGAATTCGGCATTCAACTGGGGGGCAAGAATAAACCGAATGCCAAAGATTATGCGCGGACATTGCTTAAAATATACGATAGGCCCGATGCGCAATTGCTTCAGACAGTGATGTTAAGATCTTTGCAGCAAGCTGTTTACAGTCCCGATATGACGGGCCATTTCGGACTTGCATATGAATCGTATACGCATTTTACTTCGCCAATCCGCCGCTACCCTGATCTACTTGTTCATCGCGCAATAAAAGCCGTCCTGAATGGACACACTTATCATCCCGGTGATTGGAATGAATTGGGCAAGCATTGCTCAATGACCGAGCGGCGTGCCGATGATGCCACACGCGATGTTGAGTCGTGGCTCAAGTGCTTTTATATGCAGGATAAAATCGGTGAATGTTTTGACGGTGTCATCAGTAGCGTGACAGGATTTGGACTGTTTGTCGCACTGGATAATGTGTACGTGGAGGGGCTTGTCCATATTTCGGAGCTGCCGAGTGATTATTTTCATTTTGACGCGACCAAGCATCTATTGCTGGGTGAACGAAGCGGTAAGCAATATCGTCTCGGCGATCGATTGCAGGTCAAATTGGTGCGCGTTGACTTGGAAACGAGCAAAATCGATTTTGTATTGGCTGAACCGATAAAAAAACCGGCTCGTTCAAAAGTAAAGTCTTCTTCTCGCAGCAAGAAATAGCCTTGAATTCAGGAATTGTTTTACAATACGCAGATATGCTCAATACGATTATACAAAAACGATTTTTTTGGCATCACTTACATTAAGCAGTAATTAATTAATTTCTCAGTTCTATTTGATACGTGACCGGTACTCGCTTTATTTTCGGTTTTCATGCAGTTACCAGTCGCTTGCGGCAAAATCCACTAAGCATTAAACAAATATTCATCGATACCACGCGCGATGATCAACGTGTACGCGGATTGATCCAACTGGCAGACAACTGCAAAATTCATTGGAACGCATGTGGTGGAGCAAAACTCACCGGCATGGCCGGGAACGATCGTCATCAAGGTGTCGTCGCCAATATCGATACCAGCAGCAAACCCGTAGATATTGATCAAGTTCTGGAGGGATTAACCGAACCCGCGAGGCTATTGGTATTGGATGGGATTCAGGATCCGCACAATTTAGGCGCATGCTTGCGTGTTGCCGACGCGTTTGGCGTGCATGCCGTCATTGCACCCAAGGATAGAGCAGTAGGAATGACTGCAACGGTTTATAAGGTTGCAAGCGGCGCAGCGGATACCGTGCCCTATATCGCGGTAACCAACTTGGCACGTACATTAAACCACTTGAAGAATCAGGGTGTTTGGGTTTTCGGCACAGCGGAAGATGCCGAACACGATTTGACCCGCTTTCCGATAAAAGGCCCTACCGCTTGGGTTTTTGGCTCGGAAGGCAAGGGAATGCGGCGGTTGACGCGAGAGTCTTGCGATCAGTTAGTGCGCATTCCGATGTCGGGCTGCGTCGAAAGTTTAAATGTTGCCGTAAGTGCGGGAATTTGTCTTTATGAAACCTATCGTCAGCAGTCTATGGACTGACTTGCACACCTGATAAAATATATAAAACTTAAAACTATTGTTTTTCTTGCATTAGCTATCCGCCTAGTTCTATAAAATTATTGATATCGTTCTGACTATGACTTCACTTGACCACCCCAATTTTAAAAAACATTTTGCCGAACTTTTACGTACAGCAGCCCATACGCTCATAGCAATGGACGGTACCATGCAGATAGAATTGGTGCGCACAAAACAAGCCAGTCATGGCGACTATTCATGCAATCTAGCTTTGCAATTGGCGCGACCTTTACATAAAAATCCACGTGAAATTGCGAACTTACTGATAAGCGCCCTACCGGTTTCACCTTATCTAGATAAAGTGGAAGTAGCAGGCGCCGGTTTCATTAACTTGTTTCTGAAAAATTCCGCCAAACAACAATTCTTGCGTCACATTTTGCAAAATAAAGATAACTTTGGCTGTAGCGACGTTGGCACAGGAAAAAAAATTCAAGTGGAATTTGTTTCGGCCAATCCAACCGGTCCGCTGCATGTGGGCCACGGTCGCGGTGCGGCAATCGGCGCCAGTCTGGCCAATATCTTAGCAGCGGCAGGTTTTGAGGTATCGCGCGAATACTATGTTAACGATGCGGGCCGGCAGATGGATATCCTGACGTTATCGACCTGGTTGCGCTACTTAGCGCTGAATAATATTGGCATTCCTTTTCCGCAAAATGCCTATCAAGGCGAATATGTCATAACGATGGCAAAGCAAATTTACCGGGCACATGGGCAACGCTATGTGCATCGTCCTGAACTCTTATTGGACGGGTTACTGGAAGCAGACCCGGAAACGATAGTCCATACTGATGAACAGTTGGACCAATTGATCGCCAACGCAAAAAAAATACTCGGGCAAGATTATGCGTATATTCACAATTTTGTACTCACCGAGCAACTGGGCGATTGCCGCAATGATTTAATGGAATTCGGCGTTGAATTCGACACATGGTTTTCCGAACAATCACTGTTCGATAATGGTTTGGTGGCTCATGCGATTGAGTCATTGCAAAGCAAACATCATTTATACCGTCAAGACGGTGCCACCTGGTTTCGTTCGACAGACTTTGGCGATGAAAAGGATCGTGTAGTACAGCGGGAAAATAATCAATTTACTTATTTTGCATCGGATATCGCCTATCATTTAAATAAATTCGAGCGTGGATTTGACCAAGTAATCAACATCTGGGGTGCAGACCATCATGGTTATATTCCTCGAGTGAAAGGCGCCTTACAAGCATTGGGACTCGATCCAAGCAAACTTGAAATCGCATTGGTACAATTTGCCGTACTGTATCGCGATGGCAAGAAAGCGCCAATGTCGACCCGCTCTGGGGAATTTGTGACATTACGGGAATTGCGTCATGAAGTCGGCAAGGATGCTGCGCGATTTTTTTATGTGATGCGAAAAAGCGACCAGCATTTGGATTTTGATTTGGATTTAGCTAAATCGCAAAGTAATGACAACCCAGTTTATTATGTTCAGTATGCGCATGCGCGAGTATGTAGCGTATTTGCGCAATGGGATGGTGACATGAACGATCTGATTGAGACGGACATGGAAGTACTCAGCAGTTCCGTAGAACTGGCTCTGATGCAAAAATTGATCGATTATCCGGACACCGTGGAATCAGCCGCCAAGGAATTTTCACCACATCTGATCGCTTTTTATCTTAGAGAATTGGCAGGCGAATTCCATAGCTACTATAATTCAACGCGTTTTCTGGTATCTGAAATGCCAATCCGGAATGCAAGATTGGCGTTAATTGCATCCATTCGTCAGGTATTGAATAATGGATTGCGACTCTTGGGTGTCAGCGCACCTGATAAAATGTAGCCCAAGTTAACAGTAAGGATATTCATGAGTCGAGATTATAAATCCCATAAAACCACTAAATCCGCAAACGGTAAAAGCGGTTCAGCATTTTTTGGCGGGTTCATTGGTTACGCATTAGGTCTTGCAAGCGCAATTGGCGTATGGTTGTATTTATATTTTGCACCAAGTCCGTTCGTATCGACTGATAAAGCAACAAACCCAGGCGATAAAAATCAAACTCATTCGGAAATTTTAATTACCAAGGAAAAATCAAAACCAGAAGAATCCGTAAGTTTTACGGAAGAAAAATCCAAATTTGATTTTTACAAAATTTTACCCGGCATTGAGGAGCCCGAGCTGGATAGCAGCCACCGGCAATCTGTTGAACGGCCGGCGCAGTCACAAGCAAACGCAAAAATTCCAGAAACGGGCAGCAAACCTGAAATAGCCCAGCAATCGATTCCTACCCGCCCCACAATTATCGCAGTTGAAACACCAACACAAATAGCCGCTGTGCAGCCACAAGCTTTGCCAGCGACACCAACTCAACAAGTATTAACACCACAACCCAAAAACGCAATCGCCACGAAAGAAAAATTCTTTCTACAAGCAGGATCATTCAAAAAAAGTGATGAAGCAGAAAATTTGAAAGCGCGGCTTGCATTTTTAGGTGTTTTTGCATCGATACAACCCATTGACTTAGCCGATAAGGGGGTTTGGTATAGAGTTCGCGTCGGCCCCTTTACACGTAAAGAAGAGGTCGATGAGACAAGCGCATCGCTACGTGAAAATGGTATTGCAACGCAATTTATCAAAATGCCTTGACCAATTCGATAACTTATTTTAATAAGTAAAATATACGATCACTGCAATCTATTTAACTAATTAAATCTTGCTTGGAGAGTCAACATGTATCAATGTAAATTTCTTTTCGCCATCTTTTTATTGTTAAATCTTGGCTTAATCAATCTATCGGTAGCACATGCTGATATCGTCGAAGGCAAGAATTATGTCGTTCTGACAAAACCTCAACAGACCCAAAATGCCGATAAAATCGAAGTGCTTGAGTTTTTTTGGTATGGCTGCCCGCATTGCTATGACTTACATCCTCATCTTAAAACGTGGTTGAAGAGTATTCCCGAGGATGTCGATTTTCGTTATGTGCCAGCAACGCTCCGCTCAAACTGGGTAGCGGCAGCGAAAATATTCTATGCTATCGAAGCCTTGGGAAAAACAGATTTATTGCATGATAAAGTTTACGATGCCATTCATCGTGACAAAATCGATTTAAGCAATGAATCGACCTTGTTTGGTTGGATTGAGAAACAGGAAGGTATGGATCGCAAGAAATTTGAGGGTGCCTATCATTCCTTTACAGTGCAAAATCAAGTCGCAAAATCAACGCAAATGGTTCGCCAATATCAACTCAACGGCGTTCCCGCGCTGATTATCAATGGAAAATACCTTACTAGCGGTGGCATGAGCAATACGCCCCAAGATACCATTAGAACCTTGCAAGCTCTGATCGATAAAGCGCGTAAGGAAAAATAGCACAGTTAGGAAAAGCGCAATATGGCAACAGAAAAAATTATATTTGGAGCCGGTTGCTTTTGGAGCGTTGAAGCTATTTTTCGCGCTATTCAAGGGGTCACGAATGCTACCTGCGGCTATTCGGGCGGTCATACAGACAATCCAACTTATGAAGAAGTATGCAGCGATACCACCGGACACATTGAAGTAATATTGGTGGAATATGATTCGTCCCAGGTAAGTTTTGAAGTTTTGCTCGATCATTTCTGGAATTGCCACAATCCGACAACTATGGATCGTCAAGGCCCAGATATCGGTTCGCAGTATCGTTCGGTTATCTATTTTTTTACACCCGAGCAAGAATGCATCGCGCTAGCATCTCGCGACAAATTGCAAAATAGTGGCCGCTGGCAAAATCCCGTAGTAACAAAAATTCTGCCTGCTTCGCAATTTTATAAAGCAGAAGAATACCACCAAAATTATTTTAAGAAGCGCGGCATACGTTAAGTCAGTGTTAACTAATGTACGGCATTGCCGATGATCAAGTTTTTGCTGTAATTGTAAAAATTCCAGATAGGGGAATGTTTGATGACCGGCAGTCATACAACAATCCGATGCAACAGGTGGCTACTTTTTCAAGGTACTGACAACCACTATGACCACAGGATTTTCAAATAAAGCAATCACATCACATACTGGTGACATTTCAACGGCTCGGCAAAAAACATCGTATTCCATAAAGGAAATGCTGCTTAGCGCTGTTAATGACGATCCGAATCTTCCCTCTTTGGGGGGTTCCCTATCGTATATTATCCGCTTATCGTCTTCAGAAGATGAATCGCTACGGCAGCTGTCGCACTTTATATTATCGGATGTTTCATTAGCTCAGAAGATTCTGAGTTTATCAAATTCAATATCTTTCCGGTCCAGCTCAGCTCGAGTGATAACCAGTATCACCAAAGCAATTTTTCTGTTGGGTTTCGACACGGTTAAAACGTGCGCACTAACGATACTTTTGGTCGATGGCATGATGACTGGAAAACGGGCGGATTACGTGCGCACGGAATTAATCTATGCGGTAACAGCCAGTATGGTGAGTCGAGAGCTGGCGAAATACAATCAATTCATCAGTAGTGAAGAAGTTGCCATCGCTTCGTTATTCAAAAATATGGGACGGCTATTGCTGGCAGCCTATGCACACGATAAATACGAAGAAATGATGACACTTGCTGCACAAGGTTTGTATACGCCAGAGCAAGCTTCGATGCGCGCATTGAACTTTGATCTGAGCGAATTTACAGAAATCATATTGAATAAATGGAATATTCCGTTCAGCATTATTCAGCTTGTAAAAAACAAACCTATGGATATCGCATACTCTCCAAAAAATAAATGCGATGGGATGCGATTGGCTATCGAATTCAGTGAAAAGGCGGTGCCACTGATCATTAGAGCAAATAATAATCCGACGCTTGAAAGTACATTGCTTTCCCGTTTTGGTAAGGCGCTTGACCTGGATAAATCCAAACTGGATTTAATCATTGAAAAAGCCAGCGAAGAGACTTCCATGCTGCAAACCAACGCGCATTTGCCACCTCTTTCTAGAAATACGATCAATGCCGATATGAAAGATAGTGGAGCCGACTCCCAATCTGGAAGCGATATGTTGACCGAGTTGGCACTTACTGACACGAAGGCAACCGATGTTGCGGTTGTCCAACGTTATCCCAGCGGTAAGCCGTATAATGCATCGGTATTATTACTATCGGCGATTCAAGATGTTACAGAAATGATGGCAACAAATTATAAACTCAACAATTTGATTATGCTGGCTTTGGAGCATTATTATCATGGCCTGGGGTTTCGTTTTGTTACGCTATGTTTACGAAACAATCAAAAGCATCAGTATCAGGCGCGCAGCACAGTGGGAAAAATCGATGCCCAGTTTCAAAAGGCTTTTTGTTTTTCTGCAGTCTTATCAACAGATTTATTTTGTTTAGCAATGGAAAAGGATACGGATTTGTTCATCTCGGACACTAGCGTATCCAAAGTGCGTGAAATGCTGCCGCATTGGTATCTGGCAGGCTTTCCCGATGCACGCAGTTTTATTGTACTGCCGCTGGTTATTAATAAAAAACCCCTTGGTTTTATTTATGCTGACCGTGAGCATGCAGCGCCGGAAGGCATAACATTAGATGAAACAAAGCTTATTAAGACGTTAAAAGGTCAGATATTGACCGCTTTAAACTCAAAATAAATACTTGCAAATAAATCAATGAAAGATATAAAAAATGACTAGAACTGCCGGTTGTTTATTTATTATAAGTGCCCCCTCCGGCGCTGGAAAAACCAGCCTGGTGAGAGCGCTACTGCAATTAGATCGTAGTCTCAGCTTATCGATTTCGCATACTACTCGGCAACCGCGCGCAGAAGAAGTCAATGGCAAGGACTATTATTTTGTGAGTCGAGAACTATTTCATAAAATGCTTGTGGCCGGAGAATTTCTGGAAAGCGCAGAAGTTTATGGCAATCTATATGGCACCTCGCAAAAGTGGATAAATGAAGCGATAGTGTCAGGACAAGATATCCTGCTGGAAATTGATTGCCAAGGTGCACAACAAGTACGTCATATTTTTCCGCAATCGGTAAGCATTTTCATTCTTCCTCCATCGATCGAAGCTTTGGCGTCTCGCTTAAAATCACGCGCACAAGACGATTCGGAAGTAATTAAAAAAAGACTGGCTGCCGCGCGTGATGAAATCAGCCATATCTGTGAGTTTGATTATGTCATTATCAACAATCAGTTAGAGGAAGCCCTGAACGACTTGGCTTGTATAATCAAAGCAGCACGCCTGTGTAAAGCACGGCAATTGATAAAATATCAATCATTGATCACTCAACTTTCATAAATTTTTTTCGACAACCAACGCACCCTGACATGCTTTAATGTAAAATCTTGCTTTATTCCTAACACTTCACAATAAATACCATGGCACGAATTACTGTAGATGATTGCTTAAAGAGAATTTCCAACCGTTTTGATATGACTTTAGTCGCCACCGCTCGAGCCAGGCAGCTAGCCATTGGCTCAGCACCACTGATTGAAGCAGGACGCGATAAACCAACTGTTATTGCGTTGCGTGAAGTTGCGCAAGGCAAAGTAGGATTAGAAATACTCAATCCAAAAAACATGTGATGTACATGGCATCTTACCGGCCTAATTTGATACATATCGCATAATTACCCGATTCCCAATCAAATTCATTAGTGTAATATCATTGCTTATCGTAGCCTGAATTTAATCTCAACAAAAGCAAACACGAGCTTGCTTTCAATTCAAGTAAGTACCAGCATATAATCCGTATCAGGAAATCAGTTTGACAAGCCAGCGATTTGCTTGGAACTGATTGCTAGATATATCAATTTCAATGAATCCATTATGTATTAAAGTTTATGGCTGAAGCAGAACTTCTGTTTTCTGAGACATCTCAATATCTTAAGTCAGAGGATGTCATCCAGCTCAAAAATGCTTATGCATTTGGTCAGGGCGCCCATTCCGGACAATTTCGCAAATCTGGCGAACCGTATATCTCACATCCACTGGCTGTAGCGAGGATTCTGAGCACCTTACATTTAGACGCTCCCACTTTAACAGCCGCACTATTGCATGATGTAGTAGAAGATACGGCTATCTCCAAAGCTGAAATTAGCGAACGATTCGGCGAACCCGTGGCAGAGTTGGTAGACGGTGTCTCCAAACTAACCAAAATCGAATCTCAAACACCGGAAGAGGCCCAAGCAGAGAATTTCCGAAAAATGCTCATGGCGATGGCGCGTGATATCCGCGTCATACTCATCAAGCTAGCGGACCGACTTCATAATATGCGCACACTTGAATCGATGAATCCTGCAAAGCAACGCCGTATTGCCCGGGAGACTCTCGAAATTTACGCGCCCATAGCACACCGCCTTGGACTCAATAATATCTATCAAGAATTACAAGAATTAGGTTTCCGTTATTGCTACCCCATGCGCTATAAAGTGCTTGTAAAAGCAACCAAGGCAGCGCGCGGCAATCGGCGTGAAGTAGTCGGTAAAATTCTCGATGCCATTAATCTCAAACTAAAAGAAGCGGGAGTGGAAGCTGAAGTAACGGGACGCGAAAAACACCTCTATAGCATTTATACGAAGATGGTAGATAAGCACTTGTCATTTTCAGAGGTGCTCGATATTTACGGTTTCCGTGTGATCGTTGAAGATATCCCCTCGTGCTATGTAGCTTTGGGCATGCTGCATAGCTTATATAAACCCATTCCAGGCAAATTCAAAGATTATATTGCCATACCTAAAAACAACGGTTATCAGTCGTTACACAGTACTTTGCTGGGACCGTTTGGTTTACCGATAGAAATCCAAATTCGTACCGCCGAGATGCACCGTATCGCAGAAAATGGCGTAGCTTCTCATTGGCTCTATAAAAGTTCCGATGAAGACTTCGACGGCCTACATCCGGAAACCAGCCAATGGCTGCAGAGCTTGGTCGAATCGCTCAGTGATTCAAGCGATTCTTTAGAATTTCTGGAACACCTTAAAATCGATTTGTTTCCTGGTGATGTCTATGTATTTACTCCGCAAGGAAAAATCCTGACTCTCCCCAGAGGTTCCACGGCGGTGGATTTTGCTTATGCGGTCCATTCCGATGTGGGTAATTGCTGTGTAGCGGCTAAAATTAATGGTGAAAATGCGCCATTGCGCACAATCTTGAAAAATGGTGATCGGGTCGAGATCGTTACTGCCCCTTATGCCAAACCTAATCCTTCTTGGCTTGGCTATGTGGCAACGGGCAGAGCACGTTCTCATATTCGCTATTTTCTCAAGAATATCCAATATGACGAATCGGTAAAATTGGGCGAACGCATGCTAAATCAAGCACTATTATCGTTTCATATCGATCCGAACACTATTACCGAAGAACAATGGGATAAATTAGTGCGCGACAGTGCGGTAAAATCAAAAAATGAATTGCTGGCGGAAATGGCCTTAGGTAAGCAATTTCCTGCAGTGGTAGCAAAGCGATTAACGCTGCCGTTAGAGTCCGTCGCAAGCGAACAAGCCGCTGGTCCGATTACCATTCTGGGAACTGAAGGTTTGACTGTACAATTTGCCAAATGCTGTCGTCCAATTCCAGGCGATGCTATCGTAGGGATGATAAAAAAGGATCATGGTCTTGTCATTCATACGCACGACTGCTCGGTTATTGCCGGAAGCCAAAGAAACTCTGAAAATTATTTGGATGTCGCATGGGGAAAAGATATTGCCAGAACTTTTGAAGCTAACGTCCAAGTCTCGGTAGTAAACAAACAAGGAGTACTCGCTCGTGTTGCAGCGGAAATAGCCAAAGCAGAATCAAATATTGACGACATCGCCATGAAGAGTGATGGAGATTACACGCAAATGCGCTTTATCCTGCAAGTTAACAACCGGCAGCATCTCGCAAAAATCATGCGTGGCTTGAGGCATAGCAAAGATGTCGCCAAAATCAGCCGGATTAAAGGATAATTGATTTGACTTGGCATAGTAGTACCGCGATAAGATTTGGCAAATGACATGGCTACACAGCGCTTATTTGGGAGAAGTTGAATGAATTGCCATAAATTAACTTTGCTGATACTGAGTTTATTGTTGCTTGCCGCGTGCAGTACCAAGACTCAGGAAAAAAAACCTCAGGTTTTATGGGAAAAATCGAGAATGGTTACACCATTCGAACAACTTTCTCAAAGCGCAACCGAAAAAATAGTTTATGAAGACGCCGGGAAGTTTATTTTGATTGAAGGAAGTAAGTGCATTCAACGCGAAAATGGAATGGATACCGCCACCATCTTGCATTGGATCGAAATGCCCAGCTATGTAGATAGCGGCTCGATCGTACTTAATGGCTGGGATTTACGTTATTTGCAAAGTGATCGCGAAATAAACTCAATGCGCGTTGATATAACGCATAATAAATTAGTGAGAAACGCTGGATCTACCCTGTTAATGTTTGAAGCTCAAGGTAAATTGGAAGACCAAAATCGTAATGATGCCTATGAATTTTGCGTTGTTTATTCTGGATTCGGCTATCGATTGTCTTGGTTCGATGCCACAGTAGAAAGCGATTACAGCGGTATTGATGCAGCAGCGGTGCTGCAAAATAAAAATCAGGGTGCAGTGGCGACACTGGAAAATACCGGAAACAAAGGAGTATTGAAAGGCAACGCTGCCATTGCGATTATACCGCGCGGATTTGATTTTCAATTCGAAAATATTTTTGAATGCGAATGGCGTTTACTGCCCTGCAAATGGTCGGATCGTACCGATCACCGGTTGTTGCAAGTTGCCTATAACTTATCGCAAGCGGACATCTCATCCAATCAGCATGGCAGCCCTCACTGGGTCACTCAAACTATCTTTAAGGATAACGATGGCCACGCACATCGTATAAAAACCCGCGCAGCCATGATCTACGGTAACAGCGTCAAAGTACGACCAGATTTTCTAGCACTCAATCCACGCTCAAAAGATACTGGCAATTGCCGCAAAAATACCGGTGGCAATGTTCGTACGCAAACCTTCCGCATTAATGATCTACCCTATGATTATGCCGTACCGATGCTTACGGGATGGGATCTTTCCTACGAATGCGAACATCACCGCGTACAACGGGCGGGCATCTGGATCCATGATATCCGATTTGACCCTAACTCCAGCAGTATGGAATATAAAGTATCAGCGATCCTGCGTAATCAAGATGGCATACCCAATTTTAATAATTCGCATCGCGTTACCATTTTCGGACTCAATCGGTTAATACCCACATCTCACTATCGTCCTCCTGAAATTAACATCAACATAAGGAAACACTGAACAACTGATGGCCGCGAAACAGTGGTTATTTTGCTTCGGCTTTCCAGTAATGTTGCACCGGCGGGAAATTGGCAATCATCTCGCTTATGGATTCAAGAATTAAGCTTTCTGTCCTGACGCAGCGGTTAGTGTTCTTTCGAACATTTTAAGAAACTCAAAGTCCAATCCCTCCCCCCGCTGCCTCCGGCATGACAGCTTCACCGGTTTTACTAAGCAAAATCCGTCGCCACCTGTACACCCACCAGCAACACCGCTTCACCGTTAATAAAAGTATGGTAACCATTCGCAATACCACCATCGCTCCAGCCACTACTGAGCCCGATGATACTATCATTGCTATTGCCATCCACTTGCAGCATATTACTGGTACTTGACAGGTTGAGCACGTCCAATGCCGTTAGCGACAGCATATTGTGACCATTGCCCTTCATATCGATGGCCTCGATGTCGCTGATCCGCCCGCGCTCATTTGTCAGATTCAGATCCAAATGGCTGCGATCCAGTTTCAGCGTGTCGATGCCAGCACCGCCATCTGCTAGCTGGAAATCAACATCGCGGATCTCGATGACGTCATCGCCTCCGCCACCATGAAACACATCCGCCCCACCGCGGCCAATCAAGGTATCGTTGCCATCACCGGCTACAATGCGGTCGACTGCCGTGCTGCCCTTGAGTTTATCCGTTCCAGAGGTTCCCAAAGCAGTCACCGCTCCGGTAAAATCACCGCCAAATACTACGTAACTGGAACCGGTGTAGCTGCTACTCGAGTTGCCATTAGGAGCCCCGACAAGCACATCATCAAAACCATCGCCGTTGACATCCCCAGCACCGCTGACTGAATTGCCCGAAAAATCAAACGTCAACACCCCGTCCAAGCGAAAACCGCTGTTGCTGTCAAGACTGGATAGATCCAAGGTAGCATCAAAACCTGAAGCCTTGCCAAACACTACGTAACTGGATCCGGCAGCGTAGGCGCTGCTCGAGCCACCTGGGGCACCGATCAACAAATCAGCAATACCATCGCCATTGACGTCTCCTGCACTGCTAACTGAGAAACCCGCATTATCACCTGCCGCTCCATTCAGGCGGAAGCCGTTGCTGCCATCAAGGTTAGACAAGTCAATTGTGTCAGCAAAACCGGAAGCTTTTCCAAATACCACATAACTGGATCCTGAAAAATCACCATTCGAGCTAGCAAAAGGAGCACCAATAAGCAAATCGTCAAAACCATCACCATTGACATCTCCTGCGTTGCTAACCGAAGCCCCTGCGGCGTCATACGATGCTACTCCATCCAACCGAAAACCGTTATTGCCATCGAGATTAGACACATCCAGTGTAGCGCCAAAACCGGAAGCCTTGCCAAATACTACGTAACTGGAACCAGAACCAAGGCCGTTCGGATCAGCTTGTACTGCACCAACAAGCACATCATCAAAACCATCGCCGTTGACATCTCCTGCATTGCTGATCGAAGCACCAAGAAAATCACCTGCCACTCCATCTATGCGAAAACCGTTGCTGCCATCGAGGGTAGATAAATCCAGCACGGCACCAAATCCCGCAGCCTTACCAAACACCACGTAACTGGAACCGGAGAAATCACCATTCGGAAAATCACCATTCTGACTAGCAAAGGGAGCACTAACAATCAAATCATCAAAACCATCGCCATTGACATCGCCTGCATTACTGACCGAATTACCCGAAAGATCAAATGCCACCCCATCAAGGCGGAAACCGTTGTTGCCATCAAGACTGGATACATCCATTGTGGCAGCAAAACCAGAAGCCTTGCCAAACACCACGTAACTGGATCCAGAAAGAGGGCCATTCGGGAAAGCATGAGGAGCACCAACAATCACATCACCAAATCCATCGCCGTTGACATCTCCTGCATTACTTAAAGCTAATCCGCTCAATCCATAATCCGAACTACTCAGGTGAAAGCCATTACTGCCATCAAGAGTAGATAAATCCAGCGCAGCAGCAAAACCGGAAGCCTTACCAAATACCACGTAGGAGCCGCCGGAACCACCTGCACCGCCGTAAGAACTGACCATCATGTCAGCATAACCATCGCCATTGACGTCCCCTGCATTGCTGACCACTTTGCCCGAAAAATCAAATTCCGCCGCCCCATCCAAGCGGAAACCGTTATTACCATCGAGGCTGGATAAATTAATTATTATTGTTGCCATGATAAGAACTCCTTATAAAAATTTTTATAACTTTTATTAATAGAAGTATTCCTTGTGCTATTTTGGCCAAAATAACAAGTTCATCTTAGACGCCTAAAATACCGTTGTCTATTAGTCAAATGTCCCAACGATGATGCACATCACTGGCATAAGTATGTCATTGAAAGTTAAATAAAATGATTGAATTCTTAGTCGCATTGACTTAGTCATTTATCCTATCGCTGCAGTGAATATAGATTATTTCAAAAGTAGAGCGATCGAGAATTTTTAGCTGGATGCGGTTAATCTTCGGAATTGCTCTTCGTAATTGCGCGCTTTCTCCTTATCGCCAGCCTGTTCCGCCGCCTTGGCGGCATGGAATATCGCATTGCGACGGTTCGGCGTGCGCGTCAATGACTGTTCGAACTCGTGTAATGCTGCATCGGGTTGTTTCAACGCCAGCAGCAATTCACCCAGCAACTCCCTGGCAGGAATGATTGCACCCGGCGTAACGTTATCCTTTTCGGTAGCGTCTTCCCGGTCGGCTGCGGCACGCATCAATGTTTGCGCTGCTTGCGCTTTGCCCTCCGCATGGGCAATCCATGCGGCCACTGCCAAGCGCTGAATTTCGATTTGTTCGGCGGTATAGTTTTTATTTGCTGCTTTGTCGTTATCGCGCAATTGTTCCAGGCGTTGCAGGCTGCTGCGAGCCACCACCGCTTTTCCGCTTCTCGCCGCACCCAAGCCGCGGGCAAAGTGCGTGATGGCTTCGCACCAGCCAAACTGGCTCCACGGAAAGTCAGCGGGAGACACTTGGAGTTCGGTTGCTTCCAGCCATTCACCGCGCTCCACGGCGTAGCGCGCTGGAATGGCGGCTAATGCATAGGCGGCAGTTGTATTTTCCGGTTGCGCTTTTTTGATGGCCCGCAATTCTTCTAGGATTTCCTTGGCCTTGCTGGTCTGACCAGTTTGCAGATACGCATACATCATATAATCCATAAAATGGAATTGCTGATCCCAGGTGGCGGTTAAAGCGTTTTCGCGCGCATAGTCTTTTGCCGCATGATACGCCGACAGATTGGATTGCGCTGCATCGTGCCAATGCCCCAAGCGGATAAAAATGTGCGACGGCATATGCAATGCGTGCGGCACTGCCGGAGCAATCTGCGTATAGGTCCGGGCAGCATCCAAGCCGAGATTGGCCAATTCCGGATAATCGCTGCTGTGAATGATGTAGTGTGCAACACCTGGATGATTCGGTTCAGCTTCCAGTACTTTTTGCAACAAACCCAATGCTTTCTTCGGATTGGCATAGGTTTTGTCCTGCGGCGATGCCGTGGAAATCAGTGCCAAGGCATAAAATACCGCCGATTCGCGATCATCGGGATTGTTTAGCCAGACCTTCTGCATCGCATTCTGATAAGCCAGTTTCCGCGCCGCATAATCCGCTTGCGTATCAGCCTGATACAACGCTTCAGTGGCTGCTAAATAAGCTTTCTCCCGCTCTGTCTTGATGTTCAGTTGCGCGGCTTTCTGCAGCGCTTGCCGCCCTGCTTGCAATTCCGCAGCAGTTGGTGGCGTCGCCCATAACTGGTGATAATGGCTCATAGCGATGCCCCAGTAACCCATGGCACAAGAAGGATCGCTAACGGTTACCTGACCGAATGTTTTCACGGCTTCGTCGTACCAGAACGAATGCAACATCGCCACGGCCTGATTGAATTGAGCTTGCGCAGCAGGGTTGCAGGACACTGGAAAATGTACCTTTCCCAGTTTTTCTTCGCTGAAGTTGGCGGCATGATGACCTTCATCCGCCCACAATACGTTTGCAATCATCAATGTTGCGATGGCAATGCTATTTATGAATAGGTTCATGATGTAAGTACCTCCTGAGACTGAAAAATGCCAGCGGAGTGAATATTTCGTGTTCCATGCTTATACTGGCATTAGGTTTATATTTTAGGCTTTGGTGCCGAGTGGCGGCGGATAGGAGGATGACGTTTACCACACTCATCGAATTTCCCGCCCGTGCTCTCGCCCGCCAGGGTATCCAGGATCGGACAATCCGGACGGTCATCACCGTGACAATGCGCAATTAATTGCGACAAGGCTGTTGCAATGGCTTCCAGTTCAGCTATTTTTTCTTTTAATTCAGATAAATGCTCGCTGGCAAACTGCTTCACTTCGCGCGCTGGCCGCTGCCGGTCCTGCCACAATGCCAATAGTTTCTTGATTTGCAATGTGCTGAAACCGGCAGCACGCGCGCGGCGAATGAAACGCAAGATATGAATGTCTCGCTCCTGATAATCACGATAGCCCGAGTAAGAACGCGTTGCTTTGGAAATCAATCCTATCGTTTCGTAATACCGGATCATTTTTGCCGACACGCCGGAGAGCTGCGCTGCTTCGCCGATATTCATCGCATCACCCGCAGTGATAATGATGCGCAACGGCATGACCTCGGCCGCGCGCGATGAGCCAACGATTCACTGGAAAAGCAACAATACCTGCAATGATCAGTGCCAGCGCAAGACTGCCCCAGAACAATACCGAGTTGAGCGGCGCAGCCAGGGCACCCGGAATGATCAGCATGTAAAGCAGTTCCAATCACCATGCCTGCGATTTCACCCACCGCACAGCTTGACAGGCAATGCACCGTAGCCATCAACGTAATGCTGTTAAGCGATTGTTCTTTATTATGTTTATATTCTTTCATGATCAACTCCTACTTAAATGTTTAAGGAGTTCGAATACTGAACCTTCCCATCATTGGAAGGTCAAGCTTTAAATTTTAACTCTCCATTCCAATCCGTAATCCGAATATGTTGCAGATTATGCGCGCGTACCTTCCAGGCTGGCTGACTCAATGATAGTACAGGACATTCTTACCATTTCCGTCCCGGCTTTTTCAACTACCTAAACCGATTTAGCATAGTGCATATATGTTGCTAATTTTATGACATCTTTCTCTATTCAGACAAAGAGGGCTCCTGCAAGATGCATCACATCAATTTTGATGAATTGAATGACCGTTACAATAAATTATGAGGAGTTCTATGATGAAAAAATCTTTAAGATCAATGATGATTTCTGCGGCAATTTGTTTTGGCTTGGGATCAGGAACGGCAACTGCTGGAATATTTGATGGACAGACCGTGAACTATCAATATTTCTATCCGGATTTGACGACTCCTTATACATATGCCGGCAATGGTAGCTATTTAGTGGACTCCAACATAGAAATATCAAATGTAGTGGATGGTTACGGTACCATTGATTTCAGTGGCGATAGTTTTGTTGTTTCATTTACAAATGGTTCCAGTTTCTCAACAGGACCATTCAATGGCTTTGTTATTAGCGATATTTTCTCGACTATGGATTCGTTTACTTCGTTTAAGCTCATTTCAAACGATGGCTTGCTAGGAACGCCAATTCTGGATTTCGATGAAAACCACTTGTACGTGAACTGGCAAGGCCTTAACTTCGGTGGAGGAAATTTGGTTTTTACCGTGAACCATGATATTAATATCAGTCCTGTTCCAGAACCTGAAACTTATGCAATGTTAATCGTTGGACTTGGTTTACTAGGATTTACAACACGCCGCAAGATGATTATTGGCTAGCCATAAAAGAATGACTTATTACCGCAAGTAATAGACAGTATTGGCAATAACAAATTTTGATTAAGCTCGATTACAACACACCAAGAAAGCTTTATTAATAAAAAACCGCTCATACGAGCGGTTTTTTATTCACCTATTGAGTAAAGCGCAAGGGAATTAATGTCCAGGCTTGCTCGTCCCACCATAAGGACGTGGATCTTGCCCTTCTTTCAGGCAATTACCATTACCGTCTACTCCAAATTGGCAATCATCTGTGCTTGCATTTGGATCACCCATATCCGCATTTGAACAGGCGGTTAGGAAAGCCAGCAGAACTATTGTAAAAATCGATAATTTCATCTCTTTAATTCCTTATTAAATTTAACCAAATTTTCCACAATGGTAATTGAGTATATAACAGAACCTGCAAAACTTCCAAACCCCTTCTTTAGAAAATATTTCAGCAATTTGTCGCGTACAAGCTCTATTCAGTTGTCGCGAAGTATTGCCAGCAAATGATTGCCGTACTTATCCAGCTTGCGCGCACCGATACCCGGTACACGGCGCAATTCATCTTCGGTTTTTGGGCATAGTTGCACAAGCTCCTGCAACGTGGCATCGTGAAAAATCACGTAAGCGGGAACGCCATGCTCCTTAGCTGTTTTTGCCCGCCATACACGTAATTGTTCCCACAAGGAATGTTCAGCACAAGCCAACTGTATCCTATTGCCGTTTTGGTGTTTATGAGCTGCTTTCACCGATTTTCTTTGCAACCGCAAATGTACACGCTGATTTCCCTTGAGAACTGCGCGGCTATGTTCAGTTAGTCGCAAAGCCCCGTAACTTTCACTATCCGCCGCTAGTAGATCGAGAACCGTAATTTGACGGAATATCGCGCGCCAAGTTGATTCAGACAGATCTTTACCAATGCCGAAGGTACTGATTTTGTCATGATGCCATTGCTGTATGCGTTCTGTACGGTTACCGCGTAACACATCGATCAAATGGCCTGCACCAAAATTTTGCCCAGTACGATAAACGCAAGACAATGCTTTTTGCACCTCGACAGTAGCGTCCCAAACTTGCGGCGGGTTTAAACAAACATCGCAATTTCCACACACCCCCGCAGCAACCGTTTCGCCAAAATAGCTGAGCATATGTGAACGGCGGCAAGTCGTTGCTTCACATAACAATAGCATAGCTTCGAGTTTTCGCGCGGCGATTTGTTTAAATTCATACTGTGTTTCAGATTCGCTAATCATCCGCCGTTGCTGAACAACGTCACCGAATCCATATACCATCCAAGCATTCGCCATGCGACCATCGCGGCCCGCACGGCCGGTTTCCTGGTAATAACCTTCAATACTTCTAGGCAAGTCCAGATGCGCAACGAAACGTACATCTGGTTTATCGATGCCCATACCAAACGCAACCGTAGCAACCATTATGATGCCTTCTTCACGCAAAAACTTTTCCTGATTCCGATTTCTCTCTTGCGAGCTCATACCGGCATGATAAGCGATCGCACGCAAACCTTGATTAACAAGCCACGCCGCAGTTTCTTCGACTTTCTTGCGGGATAGACAATAAACAATCCCTGCATCATTTCGATGCTGTGTTTTAATGAAATCCAGTAATTGCACCCGGCCATTGGTTTTATCGACTATTTGATAGTGAATGTTTGGACGATCAAAACTGGAAACAAATATCTTTGCCGCATCTAGCCCTAAGCGTTTAATGATTTCTTTGCGCGTATCCATATCGGCTGTAGCTGTCAGCGCAATACGCGGTACTTTAGGGAAACGCTCATGCAATACCGACAACTGAATATATTCTGGACGGAAATCATGTCCCCATTGCGAAACACAATGCGCTTCATCGATTGCAAATAATGCAATCTCGACACGCTCTATCAGATTCAAAAAACGTGCAGTGAGTAGCCGTTCCGGTGCAACATACAATAAATCATATTCACCGGCCACAAGCTTTTGTTCAACTAACGCAATATGTTGCGGCGATAACGACGAATTGAGCACAGCCGCCCGCACACCGATTTCATGGAGTGCTGCCATTTGATCTTGCATTAATGCAATCAAGGGCGAAACGACAATGGCTACTCCATCGCGCATTAAAGCAGGAATTTGATAACACAACGATTTACCGCCGCCTGTCGGCATTAATACCAAACAATCGCCACCACATGCTAAATGTGAAATCACTTCCGCTTGTTGACCGCGAAAATCAGGGTATCCGAAGATTTCTTTTAGAATGTCAAGAGCACTTGGCATACAGAGTACAACTACGGTTAATTGTCATTTGTTCTATTCACAGGGATGCATTCTAACGATTTTAAGGACACCCGCAAAATTATAGATTCGATCGTTGGGAAATTTGCAACGAAGCAATCGAAATATACGATTTCTCAGTCTTTCAAAATTCCCATGAACTGCTAGACAAGATGCTGATTTGACATTCGTTTACACATATTCCCCTCATTGTTTGATAATGATTGTCCGGTTATCCATTACCTCGTACCTGGTATAATGATAGTTTTAGTTTGTTTTGTTTATAAAATTTTAATGACGCTAGTCTGGAGAAAGAAAAATGGTGGTAGCTGATGTTTTGAAATTGATTCAAGACAATGAAGTTAAATTTGTTGACTTACGTTTTACAGACACAAACGGAAAAGAACATCATGTGACCATACCTGCGCATGCTTTCGATGCAGATAAATTTGAAGATGGCCACCCTTTTGATGGCTCGTCTATCGGTGGCTGGAAAAGCATTCAAGCATCCGATATGTTATTGATACCTGATCCTGACACGGCCAATATGGATCCGTTTATGGATGAGCCCACACTGTTGATGACCTGCGATGTAGCAGAGCCAGCCGATGGCAAAGGTTATAGCCGCGATCCGCGCTCTTTAGCCAAGCGTGGAGAAATCTACTTGAAATCAACCGGTATCGGTGATGTTGCTTATTTTGGCCCAGAGCCAGAATTTTTTATTTTTGATGCGGTTTCATGGCATACCGATATGTCCGGTTGTTCCGTTAAAATCGAATCGGAGGAAGCAGCTTGGAGTTCAGCCATCAAATATGAAAGTGGCAATATTGGTCACCGGCCGGCTATCAAAGGCGGTTACTTCCCAGTACCGCCAGTTGACTCACTGCAAGATATTCGTTCCGCTATGTGTCTTACATTGGAAGAAATGGGGGTCGGTGTCGAAGTTCATCATCATGAAGTAGCAACCGCCGGCCAATGCGAAATCGGTACACGTTTTAATAGTCTGGTCAAACGCGCGGATTGGAATCAAATACTGAAATATGTCGTGCATAACGTAGCCCATTCATACGGTAAAACGGCAACATTTATGCCTAAACCTATCGTCGGAGATAATGGTTCGGGCATGCATGTTCATCAATCCATTTGGAAAGATGGTAAAAATCTTTTTTCTGGCAATGGCTATGCAGGTCTCTCCGAAATGGCGCTTTATTATATCGGCGGTATTCTCAAACATGCCAAAGCGCTCAATGCAATCACCAATCCCAGTACAAATTCATATAAACGTTTGGTTGCGGGATTTGAGGCACCGGTTAATCTTGCCTATTCGGCAAGTAACCGCTCGGCAGCAATCCGCATCCCGCATACAAGCAGCCCGAAAGGGCGGCGCATTGAAGTTCGCTTTCCTGATCCGACAGCCAATCCATACTTGGCATTTACCGCCCTGATGATGGCAGGATTGGATGGCATTCAAAACAAAATCCATCCGGGCGATCCAATGGATAAGAATCTCTATGACTTGCCACCTGAAGAAGCAGCTAAAGTGCCGAATGCATGCGCCTCTCTTGACGAAGCTCTGGAATGCTTAGATAAAGATCGCGACTTCTTAATCCGTGGGGGTGTGTTCTCAAATGACATGATTGATGCATATATCCATCTGAAAATGGATGAGGTTACTTTATTGCGCACGACGACCCACCCGGTTGAATTCGATATGTATTACAGCTTATAGTCATTAGTGTATGAAAAACCCGGCGATCGGCATGAAATGGATGAGTTTCCCGGGTCTTTTTTACTTTATACTTGAAAAAATAATTGGTATACTGATCAAATAGTTGCGGTTATCATTAGTGCTTCTCATCTATATGATTATGAAAATTCAAGTGCTATTTATTATATCGATTGTATTGCCACTGGTTCTTTTTTCGAGTGTAAGTGCCGGAACAGAAATTTACAAATATGTCGATAAAGATGGCAACATAACGTTTACCAATCGGCGCATTAGTAACGCACAAAAGATTTCTATCGCCTCATTCTCCAGAAACAACGAACAATCCGGATTGCGATCAACTTCCCCGCGTGTAAAAGATAGCACGCAAAAAGAACGCGATGCGATGCGCCGTCAGATACTTGAAAAAGAACTTGTAACTGAAGAAAAACTTTTAACTGACACACAAAACTTTCTTGAGGAAATTAGAAGTAATTCGAAATCCGGTAATTATCAAGAAAGAGTCGTACAACTTCAAAATAAATTATTTTTACATCAAAGAAACATTGCAGCATTAAAAAAAGAACTTACTAAACTGTAGCGTTAGCGATAAATCTCATAGCCGATTAATCCATTGAATCATGAACAGAAATTTCTTAGTAGTTATTCTTTTGACGTTAGGGACTGGCCTTAGCCAAGCTGGTGTGTACAAGCACGTAGACGAGAAAGGTAACGTAACCTATTCAAATGTACCATCGAGTAATGCAAAAAAAATCGACTTGCCGCCTATTGTTGTCGTACCTTCCCCGTCGGTCAATTCAGGAGAAATTGAAGAAAGGATTGCAAAACGTAGGGAGTCAATGAAACTTGATGAGCAGCGAGAACAATTACAAAATAAAATATCTGAAGAAGAAAAACGGCTCCATGAAGTAAAAAACGAATACAAAGACGGCGTTCCTGATCGCTTGGGCAGCGAACGAAACTATCAGCGATACCTTAATCGGGTTGAACGGTTAAGAGAAGAAATCAATGTACGTGAAAGAAATCTCAGTATCCTAAGAAATGAACTCCAGAATCTGCCCAATAAAATCAGGTAACCATAACCTTGCTTACTTACGCAGTTCAACCATTACCGGCGCGTGATCGGAAGGGCGTTCTTGTTTTCGCATCGTTTTATCTATTGTGCAACTTATACAACTACTTGCAAGTTCGCGGCTGAGTAATATGTGATCGATACGCAATCCTCGGTTTAGCCGGAATGCCATCATACGATAATCCCACCATGTATAAGATTTCTCAGGTTGCTCGAATAAGCGAAAGCTGTCTGATAATCCCAACTCAATCAATTCATTAAAAGCATTTCGTTCAGGCTGGCTGCATAGCACCTTACCTTCCCAAGCATTCGGATCGTAGACATCCCGGTCTTCGGGTGCGATATTGAAATCACCCATTAGTGCCAATTTCGGATACTGTTTCAATTCTTGCTGCAACCAATTCGTCAACGCCGGCAACCATCTTAACTTATAGTTATATTTATCGGATGTGACGTCTTCTCCATTTGGTACATAAACAGACACAACACGCAAATCGTCATATGTTGCAGCAATCACACGTTTTTGCTCATCCGCAAAATCGGGTATGCCGTTTACCACCTCACTGCCTTGATGTTTACTCAATATTGCTACGCCATTGTATGTTCTCTGTCCGACAAAAAAAGACTGATAACCAATTGCAGCCAGTTCACTCTCTGGAAAATTGTCATCAAGTAATTTTGTTTCTTGCAAGCACAACATATCGGGCTGATTCAAGCGCAACCAATCGATTACCTGCGGCAATCGGACTTTTAATGAATTAACATTCCATGTCGCCAGTTTCATGATAATTAACAGTCAAAATTTATAATTTTTTCAGCGCATTAAATAACATTCTGAGAAACCAAGACTTCGATCAGTTCTATCTGCATGGCAAATTAGTCGCAGTGCATTTAGTCAATAACCTGTCGCAACCAATTACCGATATCCACAACCTCTTCTGAACACACGGAGTGCGCCATAGGATATTCATGCCAACTGACTGCGTAATTTGCCGCCAGCAGTTGATTTCTTGAATCGGTCGCGAGCCGCAGGGGTATGACGGCATCATATGTTCCATGCGCCATGAATATGGGTATCTTCGCATTGATTACCCTCGCCTCGGATGCAAAAGAATCCGCCCCGAGCAAATAACACGAAAGCGCGACAATCCCTGCTAACTGATTACTCTGACGCAATCCAACATGGAGGGCCATCGCACCGCCTTGTGAAAACCCAGCGAGTACAATATGCTTGGGAGCCACACCACGCCGCATTTCCCGAGCAATTAAATTATCGATGGCCAGTTGAGAGCTGCCAATACCTGCTCGATCTTGGTGACTATCCATATCAGGATACAAAATATCGTACCAGGCACGCATGATATAACCATTATTTATAGTAACGGGGCGTTCGGGCGCATGCGGAAAAATAAAACGAACCGGCTTATTATTTAAAAACCGCTCTAACTCATTTACTATCGGTACAAAATCATTTCCATCCGCCCCCAAGCCATGCAACCATATGATGGTATAACTGGGATTCAAACCGGTTTCGATTTCAATAGCCGATAAATCAACAAGCTCAGTAACCATAGGTTATTTGTAGTACACAGTCTTTTTTAATCAAAATAAAACGGCATCCGCACCGGCATAAACGGGATACTATATTAAAAGGCAGTCAGCAATTCACCGTTCCACCTGATGAATTATACATTTTAAAAAAAGAAAAACGGCGGTACTTGTAGAAAAAGCCCCGGCTTGCTCCACCAGGTAATTCAGTCAATAACTTGATCTGAATTACCTTGCCGAACCTTCGAGTCGTTCTAAAAGCCTTTCGCCCTCTTCAGCTATTGCAGTTGCAAACGATGCGTTTGTATT